>JAJZVJ010000300.1 GCA_021845705.1 bacterium | reverse complement strand
TGCATAACGGGCTTAAAATGGCCGTGCACCTGGCGCTGACGCTTGCGGGCACAGGTTTCTTCGTGCTTGCCGGCGCCTGCGGGAAAATACCGGGCTCCATTACCTCGCCTATAGATTCGAACCCGGTCGCCGCGCTTACGCTTGCCGGCGGCGGGCTCGTCCTGTACGCCTGGGCGCTCTGGCAGAAGCCGCTTAAATTCACACTGGGCTACAGCGTCTTTCTCCTTGCCGCGGCGGCTTCGGCGTACGCCGGGGGCGTATTCATCCCCGCGCCGCAGGGCGCCGATACGGTGGCGAAGGCCTTCCTGGCCGTAAAAATAGCCATGGAGAACATATTCTCCGGGACCAACTCCATCGTTTACGCTTTTTTCCTTTACCTGGCCGCGTCGAAAGCCGTTTTCAAGGAGAACTGGGTATTAAAGGGATCGGCGATAGCGGCCTATCTGGGCGGTCTCCTCATCACCTACACCTATTTCCGCGCGGGGGCGCAAATTACCCCGGAAAACATGTGGCTTGCGGCCGGCGGCCTGCTCGCCCTGCTCGCCGTAGTGGCGGCGCTTACCCAGAAGGAGTTCTCGCTGTTCTTCAACCCGCAGCTCCTTTTCCTGACGGCGAACCTGGCCATGTTCGCCATGTTCACCAATCCGCAGATAGAAGCAATTACGGCCCAGAAAGAGCGCGCCGAAGCGGAGATAGCGGCCAAAGCCAACCAGCTCAATAAAACCAACTACCAGGCCGCCCTCACCGCCGCGCAGGCCGAGGTGGCCTACGACGAAGAAGGGCGCCCGCTGCCGGCCAAGCTCCCGGCTAAGCCGGAAGAGGTCAGGCCTCCGGAGCGAAGCAAACTGCAGAACCAGGCCAGGCTGGAATACTATAAAACGCTGGGGCTGCGCATAAGCGGCACGCTGGCGGGTTCGGCCGGGATAATTTTTATAGCCTTTTTCATGGCCTTTATGGCCAACGCCTGTTTTATAGAGGAACTCGTAGCGGCGTACAGGGAAAGGGATCTTTACTGAGAGCGGAGGGAAAGTGCGTAAATTTATATTCTCGGACATTTTGTGGGGAATGGCGCTGACGCTGGCGGCCCTGTTCTTTTATTTCACCGGCACGGGCCTCGAGACAGCCGAACTTAAATTCTACGACTTCCGCGCGCGCCTCAGCGCCGGAGAGCCCGCAAAAAGCGACATAGCGGTGATAGAGATAAACGACGACAGCATCTCCAAGATAGGCCGCTGGCCCTGGTCCCGCTCCAAAATAGCGGATATGCTGGTCTGGCTCTCCTCCGAAACGGCCAAACCTTCCGTGATAGGCCTGAACATCCTTTTCTCCGAGCCGGAGAAGACCGGCGACGCCAAACTGGCCGATCTGCTCAAGACCAAGTACACCGAGCTGGTGGCGCAGAAAAAAATACGGGAGACCGGGAAAGACTCGGAATTCCTGCGCACCCTTGAGCAGGCGAAAAAGTCCATGGACAACGACGCCAAACTGGCGGAGGCCACCGCGGCGGCCGGCAATGTGGTGCTCCCGCTGATCTTCGACACCGGCGTGCCCGCGTCCAAGCCCAAACCCGAACCGGAATGGATGACGAAGCTCGCGCCGTCGCTCTCCCATAAGTCGGTAGAGGGGGAAGTTTCCATGGAGGGCTCCGGGATAACCGCCCCGATAGACGTGCTGGCCTCCTCCGCCGCCGGCGTGGGGCACGTGGACGTGTTCAGCGACATGGACGGCGAGGTGCGCAGGGAATATCCCTACATCCCCTACGGGCAGAACTTCTACCCGTCCTTCGCCGCCGAAGTGGTGCGCGTAAGCCTGGGCCTGACCCCCGGGCAGGTGGTGTTTACGCCGGGGTCATCCGCGGTGTTCGGCAAAAGCGTGATGAAACTGGACCAGTCCTCCTCCGCGCTTATCGCCTTCAACAAGGCGAGGCCTTTCAAATACTATTCCTTTTACGACGTGATGACAGGCAAGATAGTTCCGGAAGCTTTCAAGGACAAGATAGTGCTGATAGGCCTGACCGCGCACGGAGTGGGCAGCCTTTACGTAACCCCCACCGACAGCGCGATGACCACCGTCGACCTGACGGCGAACGTGGTGGACAATATACTTTCCGGCCGCTTCATCTCCCGCCCCGACTGGGCCATGCCCGTGGAACTCGGGCTTATAATCATCGCCGGTCTTTTTACCGCCTTCGTGCTGCCCCGGCTTAAAGCCGGCACCGGCGCCGTGCTGGCCGGCGGCATGTTCGCCGCGCTGGTGACGGCCGGGATGGTCCTTTTCACCTCCAGAGGCCTGTGGCTCAAGATAATGTACCCGGCCATGGTGCTTACGGCCGGCTACATCTTCGTCATCACCAAACGCTTCTTCTCCACGGAAAAGAAAAAAGAGCTCATAGAGGTCTCCCAGATAGAGACCAACAAGATGCTGGGCCTGTCGTTCCAGGGCCAGGGCATGCTGGACCTCGCCTTCGAGAAGTTCCGGCTGTGCCCTCTCGACGACAACATGAAGGACACCCTCTACAACCTCGCCCTGGACTTCGAGCGCAAGCGCCAGTACAACAAGGCCGTGGCGGTCTACGAGCATATCTCCGGCAGGGACCCTGAGTTCAAGGACGTGAAGAACAAGATAGACGTGCTGAAGAAAGCCGCCGACGGCGCGGTCTTCGGCGGGGTGGGCGGCCATAGCGCGGCAGCGACGCCACCATGATGATGGCCGGCTCTTCGGCCACGCCCATGCTGGGGCGCTACGAAATTAAAAAAGAACTGGGCAAAGGCGCCATGGGCATAGTCTACCTGGGCGTAGACCCTAAGATCAACCGCTCCGTGGCCATAAAGACCATGCGCTTCGAGGAAGGCCTCGAAGAGAAGGCCATGAAGGAACTGAAGGACCGCTTCTTCCGCGAGGCCCAGGCCGCCGGCAACCTGACGCATCCCAACATAGTGAAGATCTTCGACGCCGGGGAAGAGCAGGACATAGCCTACATCGCCATGGAACTGCTGAAGGGCGACGACCTGAAGAAATGGGCCACGAAGGACACGCTGCTGCCGGTGGATAAAGTGCTGGAATACGTTGCCCGCTCGGCCGAAGCCCTGGACTACGCGCATAAGAACGGCATAGTCCACCGCGACATAAAGCCCGCCAACATCATGCTGCTCGACGACGGCACCATCAGGGTGGCCGACTTCGGCATAGCCAGGATAACGGAGCACTCCAAAACCGCCACCGGCACCGTGCTGGGCACTCCGTATTATATGAGCCCGGAACAGATAGCCGGCAAGAAAGTGGACGGCCGCGCCGACCTTTTCTCGCTGGGCGTCACTCTTTACGAACTGCTTACCGGCGAGCGCCCCTGGAAGGGGGGAGAGTCCATAGGCACGCTGCTGTTCCAGATAACCAGCGACCCGTATCCGGACCCTATGGTAATAAGGCCCGACCTGCCCCCGGGCATACTTGCCGTCATAGACAAAGCGCTCAAGAAAAACCCGGACGAACGTTTCCAGACCGGCGGAGAAATGGCCGAGGCCATACGGGCCGTTATGGCCGGCAAAACCCCCCAGATAAACAACGCCAAACCGGCCCCGGCGGCGGCAATTCAGGCTAAACCGGCCGTTCAGGCGGCCCCTGCCCCCAGGCCGGCTCCGACGGTAGCGCCCGCCCCTGCGGCAACCCAGTCCAGGCCCGCGGCCAAGGCGGCGCCCGCCCCCAAGCCGGCCCCGGCGGCAACGCCCGCGGCGGCTACGCTGTCTAAGCCGGCAAGCCAACCGGCGCCAGGCCAGGCTTCGGCCCCAAAACCTGTCCCGCTCTCGGCCCCGGCGCCGAAGCCGCCTGTTGCAGCGACAATAGCTATACCGAAGCCGGCCCCGCTGACCGCGCCGGCCGCTAAACCTGCGCCCGCCTCCGCGCCCCCGGCCGGTCTGGAACTCGCGCCCAGGGCCGGTCTGGAAATGACAATGAAAGTGGAACCCCAAAAAGCCGGGCCGGCCCCCGCCGCCAAAACGGAACCCGCCCCGAAGCCCGCGCCGGCTCCCGAGGTTAGAACACCGG
>JAJZVJ010000299.1 GCA_021845705.1 bacterium | reverse complement strand
GAGGTAGAAAGGGGGGAGGCCGAAGCCCCTGAAGGCCAGCAGGGAAAGGTGGATCGCCGCCATACCGGCCAGCATCAGCACCACGGTCAGCAGCGCGCCGGCCAGTTTCCCGGCGAGATAAGCCCAGCGCGGGACCGGCCGGGAGAAAACCAGGTAAATGGTCTTTGTTTCGGCCTCTTTCAGGAGCGCCGAGGAAGCCCAGAAAAGGGAGTAGGCCAGCGCGGTAAGCTCTATAAGGGCCAGCCCGAAATCCCCCAGTACTCGCGCCTCCTGGTCCACCGCCATGACCCCGGCCAGGAGGGAAGCGTAAACCGCGGTGAAAGCGAAGACCCCGAAAAGCGTAAAGAACCGGTTGCGGACGCTTTCAGCGAAAGAGCTGAAGGCTACGGCTTTTATTATGGCAGGCCCCCTCATTTTACCGCCTCGACGAAGATAGTCTCGAGGCCCCCGGGAGAGGATTCCCATTCAGCCCTGATCACCGTGGCGGCCAGGCTCCCCCTTACCATTATCAGGACCCTGGAACACAGTTTTTCCACCTCGGAGATGCTGTGGGAGGAAAGGAAGATGGCGCGTCCCTCGGCGTTAAGCCCGGAGAGGAGCGCGCGGATATCGTGTATGGCCAGCGGGTCCAGCCCGCTGACCGGCTCGTCCAGGACGAGCAGGTCCGGCTTATGAAGGAGCGCCTGCGCCAGCCCCAGGCGCTGGAGCATCCCTTTGGAGAACTCTGAGATCTTTTTGCCGGCGTGGGGCTCAAGGCCGGTCTTTCTCATGGAGGACTCGATGGCCAGGGAGAGCCCTGCGCCGGACATTCCCGAAAGGCGGCCGTAATAGCCCAGGGCTTCGGCGGGTTTCACCTGCGGCTGGAAATAGGGCAGTTCCGGAAGGAACCCGACCCTGGCCTTGGCCTCGCTGTCCTCGGGGGAATGCCCGAAGACCCTGATCTTCCCGGCGGTGGGGAAAAGAAGCCCGGTTATCAGCTTCATTATGGTGGTCTTGCCGGCGCCGTTGAGACCCAGCAGCCCGGTGACCTCGCCCGCCGGGATCTCGAACGAAAGGCCTTTTACCGCCGTAGTGTACTGCGCGCCCAGCAGGCGCGGGCGCTTGTAGGTTTTCTCCACCCCTGAAAATGAAACCGCGCGGGCCGTCATCTTACGAGTTTCTCCTCCTCCCTCTTCACGCGTTTCATCTCGTCCTCTATGCGGTCGATCGGGATCTCGCCCATCCTGAGGAAAATAGTGTGGAAGTTGCGCAGGTCGAAATATTTGGCCTCGGTTCGCTCGTAATATTTGCGCATTTCAAGTATGCGGTCCATACCCAGGATATAGCTGAAACCCTCGGTCGGGGCCAGGGAAATTTTCAGGACCTCCGAATCCGCCTGGGCCTTCGTCATGTACAGGTTTTCCTGGAAGAACCGCGAGGCTTCCGCGGCGTCCCACTTCTTTGTGTGCAGGGCCGCGTCCGCATAGGCCCTGGCCGCGCGCAGGGCCCTGATATAACAGCGCAGGAAGCGCGACCAGTAAGAGGAGTAATAGCCCATCTCGTCGGCCAGGAGCTCAGCGTAGCAGCCCCAGCCGTTGGTCACCACCGGCTGCCGGGAGATACGCCGTATGCGCGAGGGGTTGGAGGAAGCCTCGAAACTGCGCAGATGGAGACCGGGCATTATGGAATAGGCCGTAAGCAGTTCTATCTGCGCGTAATTGAAGCCGGAGGCCATGATCTTCTCCTGCACGGCCGGAGGGGTGTTATCCGGCGGCAGGAGCACGAAAAGTTCGGAAACTTTAGCGTCGTCCAGCGCGAAGGACGGGGCGTAGTAGACGTAGGGCAGCACCGAGGCCATGAAGCCCGGCATGCGCTTTATGAGCAGGCGCTGGCGCGGGAATTCCACGACCTTATGTTCGTCGAAATACTGGTAAGAGCGGTCCATCTCGTCCTGGAAGACCTTGAGGGTATCCGCGGGCTGCGGGTGCTCCTTGGGCAGTTTGTCGAGCACGCCTTTCCACCCGTTCTTCCTGGCTTCCATGGCGTCTACGCTCATCGCCTCCTTGTTGAGGTCTTTTATGGCTTTCTTAAAAGCTTTTTTAGAATAGCCCAGGGCCGAACTCGGGGTCATATCCAGCGAGTGCATGCGCTCCAGGTAAAAGCCGTAGGTATAGCTGCCGGCGCGGAAGTCCCCGTCGGAATTGGGCAGCACGTCTTTCTGAAGGAACTCGGAATAGCGGGTAAGGGCCGCCTTCACCTTGTCCATTGTTTCATCGACTTGCGCCTTCAGCGTCGGGTCGTAGCGGATATAGCCGCGGAACACGGGGATAAAATCGGAAACGAAGGTGAGGGCGTCGTCGGCCTGCCTGATGGCCTGGCGGGTCCAGATCTCGGGGGGGCGGGACAGGTTGCGCTCCGCCTGCTCCAGTACCGAAGGGAACTGCTTCAGGCGCGAAATAGCGTTGGCGGCGCGCGTGTTGTAGTCCTCGTAATCCTTGCTCATCATCTGGTAAACCAGGAAAAGCGGCTCCAGGTACTGCTGCGGGCGCAGCGTAAGCCCGCCGAGCTTCTCCATCTCGTAGATGTCCACTTCCAACATATGGTCCAGGAGCTCGTAGTCGACCTTGGCGGCCGGGGCCATCACCTCCTTGTTAACCTCGCCGAGCTTGGCGCGCAGCCGCTTGAGGGCCTCGAGTTCGCGGGCCACGCGGTCCTGCGTGCGGGCCGTAAGCTTGTCGTCGGCACCGTGGAGGCCCAGGCGGGTGGCCCGCTCGGGGTCGTACATCTGTATGGTGGCAAGGTACTGGGAGAAGACCTCGTTAAGCTTGGTGCCTTCCAGGGTGCCTTCAATTTCGGAAGTGGTGAGCTTATCCTCGAAGGCGCAGACCGGGGAGGAAGGGCGGAGAACGGCTATGGCGAAGAAAAGCAGCAGCGCCGGTACGCAGCACTTCCGCCGACATAACAAAATATTCATTCTGTAACCACCTCTGAGAAGTTCCGGGGAGAGAACAGGCCTACCCCCGGCTCTTTATTTTCTGGCCGCGGCGCGGGCCCGGTTTCTTCCGGCGGGCAGCCGGCTCCAGGGCCAGTTCCAGAACTTCCTCCATCCTTTCCACCGGGTACAGCCGCATTTTAGCGCGTATCTCGGCCGGGATCTCTTCAAGGTCCTTCAGGTTGGCCCGCGGGAACAGGACGGTGTTTATATCGTCCCTGAACGAGGCTATAACCTTTTCTTTGAGGCCGCCTATGGCCAGGACGCGGCCGGTCAGGGTAAGTTCGCCCGTCATGGAAAGGTCCTGCTTTACGGCCCTCCCGGAAAAAAGGCTGGCCAGGGCCGTGGCAAGGGTTATGCCGGCGGAAGGTCCGTCCTTCGGGATGGCTCCCTCGGGGATGTGGACGTGGAAGTTGTGGGTGTTGACGAAAGAAGCGGGGGCCAGTTCCTTTGAGCGTATGTAGGAGAACGCCGCCTGGGCGGATTCCTTCATCACGTCGCCGAGCTTGCCGGTAAGAGTAAGCGCGCCCTTCCCCGGCATGGCCACGGCTTCCACGGCCAGGACCTCGCCGCCGTTCTCCGTCCAGGCGAGGCCGGTGGCGATGCCGACCGCGTTATAGGAAGCGCGGGCGGTCAGGAACTTCGGGATACCAAGGTAGTCGCCAAGGTTCTCGGGAGTGACCTTTACGGCAGAAAGGTTCTGCTCGACTATCATCCGCGCCGCGCGGCGGCACATCGAGGCGAACTCGCGCTCCAGGTTGCGCACGCCGGCTTCGCGGGTATACCCGCGGATCACGGCGTCTATGCCTTTGGCGTCTATCTTAAGCACGCCTTCCTTTATGCCGTGCTCTTTCAGCTGGCGGGGGATCAGGAATTTTTTGGCTATCTCTATCTTCTCGTCGTGGGTGTAGCCGCTGAAATCTATGATCTCCATGCGGTCGCGCAGGCTGACGGGAATGCCCCACAGGGTATTGGCGGTGGCGATGAACATCACCTTGGAGATATCGTAGGGGACGTCCAGGAAATGGTCGCTGAACTCGGTGTTCTGCTCGGGGTCCAGAACTTCCAGCAGGGCCGCCGCGGGGT
>JAJZVJ010000298.1 GCA_021845705.1 bacterium | reverse complement strand
GATCTCCCGGGTTCCCGCCCGGGTGTTTTTTCTTGCTTAGGAGCGGGAAACCATTGGTGCCGGCCGGCCGGCGCTCCCGGGATCCCGAACAACGGCAAAGGAACTGTTTAAATTTCAGTATAATCGAATTATTAATGAAAGAAGAACCGTTAAGTTTTGCGGATAAACTCTGGCTGGCGGCCGGCATAGCCATAGCCCTTGGCGCTATAGCCATGCCGGTGCTTAACCCCGACCTTTACTGGCACCTTTCCGCCGGGAAATACATAGTCCATAATTTGCGCCTGCCCTCCGCGGATTTCCTGTCCTGGACGGAGAACGGGGCGCCTTGGACGGATTTTGAATGGCTGGCCCAGATCCTGTATTACGGCGTTTACTCCCTGGCCGGGAAAGCCGGTTTCTTCCTCCTCAAAATGGCGGTGCTTTCAGCCACTTTCCCGGTATTTTACGCCATACTGTCGCTCAATGGCCTGAAGCGCGCGGCCTTTTTCGCGCTGCCGGTCTGGGGACTGGCGCTCATGGCCAACTGCGACCTTAGGCCGGAGAATTTTAGCGTGTTGTTCTTCTCTGTTCTGCTCTGGCGGCTGGAGGCGGCCCGGCTTGGAAAAAGTTCTGGAGTCCGGCCCCGGTCTTTTTTCTTCCTGGCCGCTTTTTTCGCGCTCTGGGCCAACCTGCACGCCGGGTTCGCCTACGGGCTGCTGCTGCCCGGGTTTTACGCCGCCGGGGCCTGGTGCGACTGGAAACTTTGGCCCGGAGGGCGGAAGCCGGGATGGGGGCCGGTGCTGGCCGTGCCCGCCGCATTTGCCGGCTCATTAGCGAACCCCTGGGGCCTTAAGCTGTATTCCATACTTCTGCAGCACGCGGCGCAATCGGCCGCGCTGTCCCGCTACCTGGCCGAATGGGCGCCGCCTTCGCTGGCAAACCCGTGGCACTGGCCCTTCATGGCCCTTTTCCTGGTTTCTTTTTTTCTGCTGCTCAAGAGGTTCTTTAAAGAGCGCTCGCTTCCCACAGCCCAGTTGCTCACGCTCGGCGCGCTGGCTTTTGAAGCTTCACAGCATACGCGGCATATAGTTTTCTTTGCCGTCGCGGCCGCAGTTTTTTCTTTCGACAGCGCTTCACGGCTGTGGCCGCCGGAAGCGCTGCGCCGCGGCGGGCGGTACGTGCTGGGGATAGCGCTTGTTTATCTTGCGCTGCTGGTCTGGCCACGCTACCTTTCTTTCAGGGTGGACCCGGGGGAGGAAGCTTCCGGGGCCGCCGCCTACCTAAAAGCCAACTCCGGCGAGCTGGGCGGGAGAAAACTATATAATCCCTGGACCTGGGGCGGCTACCTGGGCTGGGCGCTGAACCCGGATTACAAAGTGTTTACCGATGGCAGGTACATCTTTCATAAATACCTGGAGCCGATCAGCGCCGCCATGGCGGACCAGGATACCTGGGAGAAGTTCGCCGCCGGGCGCGGTTTTGAGCTGGCGCTTTTCCGCAGGGACCACGCGGCGCTTCCTTTTGAACAGGTGAGCCGTAAAGGGGTTAAAAGCACGGTTTTACGCCCTTCCTACCTCCTGTTCATGCCGGAAGAAAAATGGGCGCTGATCTACTGGGACGCTTTTTCCCTGCTTTTCGCGCGCAGGGGAAAAGCGATACCGGGAGAGTTCAAGATAATCCGTCCGGACGATTTTGAAAGCGTGAAACTGTCTCTCTGCTCGGGGGAGCTTACGCGGAAGGCGGCGGAAGCGGAACTGGTACTTTATAATAAAGCCGCGGCCGGAGCCCGTTCCACAAAAGAGGCGGACCGCTTCGGGAACTGGCTGAAAGATTTTCCCGCAGTTTGCCCGCGCTAACAGCCCGGCGATCTTTCATTCCCGCATGGCGGGACGGCCGGCATACTTTATTATTTCCCGGGCGTCAGGCTTTTTAATATTTCGTTGCAGTAATTGCAGTCGTGGGTGGACTTGTTTTCGGAGTTTACTACGTCTTTTATGGCCCTGTCCTTGATCTCCATCTGGCGGATGAAATATTCCCTGAGCAGTTCCTCCAGGGGCCGCTCCTTCAGACTGCCAAGAGTCGCCCCTGTGCGGGTATTGTCGCAGCAGAAGACAAGCTCGCCGTTGCAGTTGACGGTAAGTTCGTTCAGCCCCAGAAAACTCGGGCAATAAAAAGGGGCCTTGTAATAACCGGTGCTGATGCAGACCCTGAGGTTCCTGTAACGGGGCAGCAGCTTTCCCAGCTCTTTGTGGAACACGGTCTTTTCCTCGGCGTTCAGGAGCAAGTCGGTGTTTTCTCCGGTCTTTATTATCCCCAGGAGATTGATCGCGTCCGGTTTTACGGTGCGATTGGCGAAGCCGACAAAATCCGCCAGGTCGCGGTAGTTCTTTTTGTTCACTACGTGGGAGATCCGCACGGAGTAGCCGGCTTTTTTAAATGACCGGACCGCCTCTATCGCTTTATCGTAGGTTCCGGGGCCCCTTATCGAATCGTTGATCTCCCTGATATGGGAATCGAGGCTTACCGCGATAAAATTCACCTGCCCGGCGTAGGGCGCCAGCACCTTCAGGTAGTCAGTCCAGCGCACCCCGTTGGTTACCAGCCCGAGTTTCAGGCCGTGCGTTCCCGCGATCCTCAGGATCTCCCCGAATTTCGGGTGGATGATGGGTTCTCCGCCGGTAAACGCGACCGCGTTGAAGCCGATCCTTTTTGCCTTCGTGAACAGCCCGTCCAGCAGGCCCGGGTCCAGGTCCTGTGCGGTACTCTCGCCCCTGAGACAGGTTTTGCATTTAAGGTTGCACCTGTTCGTCAGGATCAGTATGATGAAGCCCAGCGGCGGCGCGGTTTTAAGCCCTCGCCCTCTTTTCGCGAGCGCCCTGAAAAGTCCTTTGATCCGTTCGTTCATGGTTTTCCTTTAAGCCCGCGCCGTTGCGCGCGCGCCCTCCGCCAATATCCGGATGTAAAGCAATTGTATAATTTACTTTCCGCCGGCACACGCGCTTTTTTGCGGATCTTTCAGGGGACAAACAGGCGCGGCAGCGGTGGAACCGGCGTTTCTCCTGGCAATCTTCATCCTCTTATATAGTAAAATTCTAAATATATGTTAAGGCCCAATGCTTTTGCCAAGGTTGCCGGCCCCTCCGCTATTTTAGGCGCGGTGGGCTGGTCGCTCTGGCTGTGGCCTGCCCATTTCCTTTGGGTCTATCCCGCAAGCGGGGCTCTTTTTATCTGGTTTTCCTGGTCCGGCGAGAAAGAAGTCAAATATATTTTCCTTTTCCTGGTGACCGCGGCCGGCTTTATCCTGCCCAAGCTTTCCGGGGCGGGGGATTCTATTTACCTGATGGCCGGGGCCGCCGCCGAAGTGCTCTGCCTGTGGCTGCTTTTTTTCGCTCTGTCGAGCTCCGAAAGTTCGCGCGCCTCGGCCCGCGAAAGGCTGGCTTCTGAAAAGGCAGCCGCGGCGGAGAAGATAAAGAACCTGGAGGACGAACTGGCGCGCTACCGCATGCACCTGGACAGCACGCTGGCGCGCATACGCGACAAGGGCGCCCTTTCCGCGGCGATACAGGATATGGGCGCCGCCGCCACCCCCGACGAGGTGAAAGCCAGGCTGGAGTCCCTGCTCGCCAACTATTTCCCCGGCGCCGCCGTGGAACTGCGCTCCGGCGCGCCGCGGGATTTCGCGGACAAATGGGTGGCCGAGCGCAAGATCCCGCTCCTGGTGCGCAACTCGGAAACCGACAGCCGCTTCGCCCGCGGTTTCTTCGGCCCCGCCGAGCGGTCTTTCATGGCCCTGCCGCTGCATCTTTTCGGCCGCCTTGTCGGGTTCGTGCGGGCTTCGGCCCCGGAGCCCGACCGCTTCAGGGCCGAGGACCTGCGCGGCGCGGAACTCGCCTGTACGCTGGCCGGGGTCAGCATGGAGAATATCCACCTCTTCGAGAAAGTGAACGAGCTCGCCATCAAAGACGGCCTCACCGGCCTTTATACCCACCGCGCCTTCCAGTCCAGGCTGGAGGAGGAGATACTGCGCTCCGCCCGCGCCAAGGTCCCTTTCTCCGTGATAATGGCGGATATCGACCATTTCA
>JAJZVJ010000297.1 GCA_021845705.1 bacterium | reverse complement strand
AATCCCGCGTCTTCGCCCGAGGCCTACTCCTCCGCGCTCCGCGAAGCCTACGGTGAAGCGCAGGTGGACCCGTCCACCGTAGGCTACCTTGAAACGCACGGCAGCGGCATCCCCGCGGAGGACGCCGCCGAGACCGAAGCGCTTACTGATTTTTACGGCATCTCCTCCGCGCAGTTCCCCTGCGCCCTGGGAGCGGTCAAGCAGGTGATAGGCCACACCGGCGCCGCCTGCGGCCTGGCAGGGGTGGTAAAAACAGCGCTCGCGCTTTACCAGGAAATACTACCGCCATTGATGAAGATCTCCCCGCTGCCGGGGCTCGCGCGCGCAAAGAACAGGTTCCACATACCGCTCGAGCCGCAGTACTGGCTGCGCAACCGGGCCGAAGGCCCGCGCCGCGCCGGCGTAAGCGCGCTCGGCCTCGACGGCAACTGCGGCCACGTGGTCCTGGAAGGGCTTGAAACCGCCGCCGGAGAGCGGGCGGAGGCGGAGCGCCGCCAGCCCCTCGGAGCCCGCGGCGAGGCGCTGTTCGCCGTGGAGGACGACGACGCTTCAGGCATCTTGTCCGGCCTCGGAGACCTCCGCGCATGGCTCAAACGGCAGGAGCCCGGCGCCAATATTGAAAAACTCGCCCGCGGCTGGTTCGCCCATACCGGCCCCAGGCCGGGGAAGAAATGCGCCTGCGTGCTGCTTGCGCGGACCGCCGAAGAGCTCCTGTCCCTTTCCAATTCCGCCGAAGAGGCCCTTAAAGCCGCTCCGTCCAGGCCTTTTTTTCATGAACGGATATTTTATTCCCCCTCCGGCCAGGCCAGGCGCGGGAATATAGCCTTTGTTTTCCCCGGCTCCGGCAACCAGTATATAGGCATGGGCAGGGAACTCTGGACGCAGTGGCCGGAGATCCCCCGCCGCCTGGACTCCGAGAACGGCTACCTGCGCAGCCAGATGGTCCCGAATTATTTCGTTCCGTGGCGGCTCTTGTGGGACGCCGGCTGGCAGTCGGAAACCGAGCGCGAGATAGTCGACGACTATAAATCCATGATCTTCGGCTCCGTGGCCCACGGCGCCGCGGTCAGCGACCTGGTCCGCTCGCTCGGGGTGGAGCCCGCCTATATCATCGGCTACAGCCTCGGCGAGACGGCCGGTCTCTTCGCCACCCGCACCTGGACCGCCCGCGACCAGATGCTGCGGCGCATCAACGAATCCAGCCTTTTCGTAAGCGACCTCGCCGGCCCCTGCGACGTGGCCAGGCGCTTCTGGAACATGCCCAAGGACGAGAAGGTAGACTGGGTCCTGGGCGTTATAGACCGTCCGGCCGAGAACGTCCGCCTGGCGCTGAAAGGCGCGGAGCGCGCGGCGCTGCTTATAGTGAACGCGCCGCTGGAGTGCGTGGTGGGCGGCTACCGGAAGGCCGTGAATTCGCTGGTGGAAGGGCTCGGCTGCGTCTTCCTGCCGCTCCAGGGCGTCTCCACCGTTCATTTCGCGGCGGCCAAACTTGTGGAAAAACAGTACCGCGACCTGCATTTATTCCCCACTACCCCGCCGCCCGGCGTGCGGTTCTACAGCGGCGCCTGGAAAAAATCTTACGAGGTCACGCGCGAAAGCGCGGCGGATTCCATAGTGGCGCAGGCCATTCACAGTCTTGATTTCCCGTCGCTCGTGCGCCGCGCCTACGAGGACGGCGCCAGGGTCTTCATAGAACTGGGCCCGCAGGCTTCCTGCACCAGGATGATAGACAAGATACTCGGCGCCCAGCCGCACGTGGCGAAATCCGCCTGCGTAAAGAACCAGGACGCGACAGGGGTGATCCTGCGGCTGCTCGCCCGGCTTATAGCGGAGAGAGCCCCCGTAGACCTGGGCGCGCTTTACGGGCGGGAATCCCTGGCTTCCGGCCACCAGGACGCCCCGCGGTCAAAGCCTGTGCTTCGCGCCCCGCTTTCCGTCCCCCCGCCGGTCAAAGTGACCTGGCAGCCGGGAAAAGCACCTGTGCCGGCGGCGGAAAAACCCGGGCTGCCGCACGGCGAAGCCGCGAAGCGGCCGTCCGCCCCGAAGCCGGTTCCCGGGCCCGCGGCCGCTCCGGCCGTCCGGCCGCCCGCCTTGCGCACGGAACAGCAGGCCCCGGCAGCACTTAGCGCGGCCCCCGGACCTTCCGCCCCCGCTTACCTGAGGAATTTTTCCGACGCCTCGGCGGCCAAGGCCAAAGCGCACGAAGTCTTCCTGCGCCTGTCCAAAAATTTCACCGAGATGCAGTCAATGAACATAGCCTTCCAGGGAACGCTGCTGAAAGCCCTGGGCGGCCAGGCCCCGGTCCTCCCTCCGCCGCAGACTTTCCCCGCCGCGGACCCCGGGCACAAGGAACAGGCCGGGGTCCTCCGGACGGAGCCCGAGGCCCGCGAAGATCTTTTCATGACCCGGGAACAGTGCCTTGAATTCGCCGTAGGCTCCATTGCGAAAGTACTGGGCCCCCAATTTACCGCGGCGGATTCCTACCCCACCCGTGTCCGGCTGCCGGACGAACCTTTAATGCTGGTAGACCGCATTCTCACGGTGACCGGAAAAGCGGGCTCTTTAACCTCGGGCAACGTAATTACGGAACACGACGTAAAACCCGGGGCCTGGTACCTGGACTGCGGGCGCATCCCCACCTGCATAGCCGTTGAAGCCGGCCAGGCGGACCTGTTCCTGTGCGGCTACCTCGGGATAGACGACCGCACAAAGGGCAAGGCCGTGTACCGCCTGCTGGACGCCGAGGTGACTTTTCACCAGGGCCTGCCGCGCCCCGGCTCGGTCATCCACTACGATATCAATATAGAGCGCTTCGCCCGGCACGGCGACATCTGGCTTTTCTTCTTCAATTACGAAAGCACCGTGGACGGGAGGCCGCTGCTCAGCATGAAAAAGGGCTGCGCCGGGTTCTTCACCGACGAAGAGCTGGCCAAAGGCAAAGGCGTGGTCCTGACCGCGGAAGAGACCGCCCCGGCCCCAGGCATAAACCCGGCGGACTGGAAGGCCCCCGCCCCCGCAGGCGGCACGGAAGCATACGACGACGCGCAGCTGGCCGCCCTCCGGGAAGGCAGGTACGCGCGGTGCTTCGGCCCGGCTTTCGAGGGATTGCCGCTGTCCCGCCCGGTCGGGCTGCCGGCGGGGCGCATGAAGCTGGTGGACCGCGTGCTCGAGCTTTCCCCAAGCGGCGGCCGCTACGGGCTGGGCAGCATCCAGGGCGAAATGGACATACACCCCGACGACTGGCATCTGGCCTGCCATTTCATTGACGACCATGTAATGCCGGGCACGCTGATGTACGAATGCTGCCTGCACACTTTCCGCATCTTCCTGCTGCGCCTGGGCTGGGTAGCCGAGGACGGGGGCTGCTGGTACGAGCCGGTACCCGGCGTCACCAGCCGCCTGGAGTGCCGCGGCCAGGTGCTGCCCTCCACGAAAAAAGCCATGTACGAGATAATAGTGAAGGAAATAGGCTACCAGCCGGAAGGCGGCCAGCCTTACGCCATAGCGGACGCTTTCATGTACGCCGACGGCAAACGCATCATCCACATCCACGACATGTCCATCAGGATGGGCGGGACCTGCCGCGAAGAGATAGAGCGTCTCTGGTCCTCAGGCGCGGCTGAGCCCGCCGCGTCGGCGCCTAAAAAGGCCGTCTTCGACAACGCGAGCATCACCGCTTTCGCCGTGGGCAAACCCTCCGAAGCCTTCGGGGAAAAATACAAGGTCTTCGATTCGGAGCGCGTAATAGCCAGGCTGCCCGGCGACCCCTATAAATTCCTGGACCGGATAGTTAAAATAGAGAACTGCCGCCAGTGGGAACTCGCCGCCGGCGGCGCCATAGAAGCCGAATATGACGTCCCCCCAGGCGAGTGGTATTTCAAGGACGGCGCCCAGAAGTCCATGCCTTTCGCCGTGCTCCTGGAAGTGGCCCTGCAGCCCTGCGGCTGGCTTGCGGCTTATCTTGGCAGCGCGCTCACCAGCCCCACCGACCTTTCCTTCAGGAACCTGGGCGGAACCGCTACCCAGTACGCCGAAGTTTTCCCGGGCGCCGGCATCCTGACCACAAAAGTAAAAATAACCAAGGT
>JAJZVJ010000296.1 GCA_021845705.1 bacterium | reverse complement strand
TCTAGGGGGACAGGGTGTTCCTGCCACTGCTTAAGAGGCGCGGTCACTTCTCCGGGAAGTTCCATTATAAAAAAGGACGGCTGGCCCGCTACAGCGTGGAAAAATATTAAAACTGACCTGCGGCCGGTATCCGGAATAAAAAGTATTGATCTTATGGCTAAAACCGTGAAAATTCTGGGCCTGATGAGCGGAACCTCGGCCGACGGGCTTTCCCTGGCGTTTTGCGGGGCGTCAGGCCGCGTGCTGAAAGTCCTGGCTTTCGGGACTTACCCTTATTCCTCCTCCCTGCAGGCACGCATAATAGCCGCCAAGGACATGAGCTCCCCCGAGCTTTCGGCGCTGAATTTCGAGCTGGGGCGCCGCTGGGCCGGCATGGTGCGCAGCTTCTGCCGCGCCCATAAGATCGGCTACAGGAATATCGCGGTCATCGGTTCGCACGGCCAGACCGTCTGGCATGCGCCGGGCCGCGCGGGTCACACTTTGCAGATAGGCGAGGCCTCCTTTATAGCCGAGGAAACTGGCCGCCCCGTCGTCTGCGATTTCCGCCCGGCCGATATGGCCGCGGGCGGAGAGGGCGCGCCGCTTATCCCTTTCATGGACGAATATCTTTACGGCGGCGGCGCCCCGGTGGCCCTGCAGAACATCGGCGGGGTAGGCAATATCGCTTTCGCCGGGAAAGGCGTCAGGACTTTCGGCTTCGACACCGGCCCCGGCAACTCCCTGATGGATACCGCCGTGCGGAAACTTTCCGGCGGCAGGCTCGCTTACGACAGGAACGGGGCCTGGGCGCGCGCCGGCCGCGCGGACCTTGGGAAAGTGTATGCTTTGCTTGAAATGCCATTTTTCAGGCGCCGTCCGCCCAAGTCGCTGGACCGCAGCGAGTTTTCCTCGGCTTTTCTCGAGAAGCATTTTAAGCCGCTGCTGAACGCGCGCCGCTCCCGCGACCTGCTGGCCACGCTGAATTCCTTTACCGCGGCGTCGATAGCCCTGGCCTTTAAAAAATTCTCCCCGCGCGGCACGGCCGGGCTTATAGTCAGCGGCGGCGGGGCACTTAACCCGGCGCTGATGGATAATCTCTCGGCGTTCCTGCTTCCTTACGGGGTCAGGGTCCGCTCCTGCGCGGAGCTGGGGATGCACCCGCTCGCCAAGGAACCCGCCTGCTTCGCCCTCCTGGCCTGGCTGGCCCTGAACGGCCGCGTGAACCACTGTCCTTCCGCCACCGGCGCGCGCGGTCCCCGCGTCCTGGGAAAGATCCTCCAGGCCCCATATGACGAAGCACGCTGAGGGCCCGCCCGGCCTGAACAAGTTTTCGCTTATGATGCGGGCGTTCAAGTACCGCAACTACCGCCTTTTCTTCGGCGGGCAGGGGATCTCCCTTATCGGTTCCTGGATGCAGCGCGTGGCCATGAGCTGGCTGGTCTACAGGCTTACCGGTTCGGCCATGCTGCTCGGCGTGGTGGGGTTCTGCAGCCAGATCCCCACCTTCGTCCTTTCGCCTTTCGCCGGAGTGCTGGCGGACCGCCTGGACCGCTACAGGATACTGGTGGTTACCCAGACGCTCGCAATGCTGCAGGCTTTTCTTATCACCTACCTCGTGATGTCGGGGAAGGTGCAGGTCTGGCATATTATCGCGATCAGCACCTTCCTCGGCCTCGTGAACGCTTTCGATATCCCGGCGCGCCAGTCTTTCGTGATCGATATGGTCACCCGGAAAGAGGACCTCGGCAACGCTATCGCCCTTAATTCGTCCATGTTCAACGGGGCGCGCCTGATAGGCCCGTCCCTGGCCGGCGTGCTGATAAGCCTGACCGGCGAAGGGGTCTGCTTCCTGTTGGACGGGATAAGCTACCTGGCGGTAATAGCGGCCCTGCTCGCCATGGACGTGCCTCCGGGAAAGGCCCGGCCGGCCGGCGAACCGGTGTTCAGGCGGCTGAAAGAGGGGTTCAGGTATACGTTCAGTTTCGCGCCCATAAAGTTCATCATCCTGTTGTTGGGCCTCACCAGCCTGACCGGGATGCCTTACACGGTCCTGATGCCGGTCTTTGTCAAAGAGATCCTGCGGGGCGGACCGCGCACGCTCGGCTTCCTCATGGCGTGTTCCGGCGCCGGTGCGCTGCTTGCGGCGGTCGCGCTTGCCTCCCGCAGAAGCGCGCTGGGGCTTGAAAGGAGTATCCCGCGCTCCGGGCTCGTCTTCGGCGCCGGCCTGATGCTGCTTTCTGTGTCCCGCAGTTTCTCCTTTGCGTCGGTATGCATAGCGCTGGCCAGTTACGGCATGATAAGCCAGATGGCCTCCTGCAATACCATAATACAGACCGTGGTGGACGACGACAAGCGCGGGCGCGTGATGGCCATTTACGCCATGGCCTTCATGGGCATGGCGCCTTTCGGCAGCATTATGGCCGGGTGGGGGGCCAGCCATATCGGAGTTCAGCATACTATCATGATCAGCGGGGTGATGTCGCTCTGCGGCGCGGCGCTGTTCTCAACCCGGCTCGCGGAGATACGTGAAAGTGTGCGGCCCGTCTACCAGCGGCTCGGCATAGCGCCCGAGATCGCCTCCGGGCTGGAATCCGCTTCCGAGCTGACAGCCCCGCCGGAAGACTGAGCCGCCGGCGGAGCGGACATCTTGAAAGTTCCGGCCGTCTGGCCGTCTGGCCGTCTGAAGCGCATAGCGCCTGTTACGGCATGGCCATAGGCCTAAAGCGCATAGCGCCTGGGTGGACTACGCTGACCTGCGCCGCTCATGGACACAATTCAATGTTCAGTACGGCACAAACAAAGTTTTGGCCGTCTGACGGGCATAGCCCCTGATACGGCACAAACAAAGTTTTGTAAAATTTAACGGCATGGATAAACACGAAGCTGGACATCTTACCGGGGAGATCAAGACGATCCTTAAAAAGGTGTCGCGTAATCTTTACCTCAGCGTGAACGTACTTCCGGAACCGGTAAGGACGTACATGGGGGCGGGCTACCTGTTGTGCAGGGTTCTCGATACCGTTGTGGATATTCCCGGGGTTCCGGCCGCGGAAAAACTCCGGATACTTGACCTCGCGCGCGGCCTGGAGAAGCCGGACAATTACTCTGCCTTCCTGGAGCGTGCCGGAGCTATTGCCCCGCTTGCCGTTTCGAAGGGCGAGCGCGAACTGCTGCTGAAGCTTGAGAAAGTTCTTTCCGTCTACTCGTCTTTTTCCCCTGAAGACAGGGAATTGGTCTCCGGGCTGCTCCACGGCGTTTCCCTGGGCATGGAAATGGACGTTCGAGCCTTCCCAGGAGGCGAACCTGCCGCTTTCGGTTCTGCCCGGGACCTTGAGCTCTACTGCGGCCGCATTGGCGGCGCTCCCGGGATATTCTGGGCCAGGATCTACCGCGAAGCTATCAGGCGCACTAACCGCAAAGCGTCCGATTTTCCGTCCGAGGCGGACGCTGAAATGATCGGTTCCGCGCTGCAGATGACAAATGTAGTTAAAGATATCGCCGCCGACCTCAGGCTGGGCCGCTGCTATATCCCCCAGGAGGACCTGGACTCCAAGAATATGAAGCCGGCGGACCTGCTGCTTCCTTCTAATATGGAGAGGCTGCGTGATATAACCGGAAAATGGATGTACTGGGCTCTGGACAGGCTGGACAAGAGCGAGGCTTTTATCTCCGCTATCCCCAAGTCGGATATGGCGCTAAGGGCGGCGGCGATCTGGCCTATCTACTGGGCCATGGACACGCTTGAAGACGCCGCGCATTCCAACCTGCTGGACCCGGCCGACCGCCCGCGCGTAACACGCAACCGTATTTATGCCACCATAGCCGCCACACCGCCGCTCCTGCTCAGCAATACGGCCTTCGCGCGCGGTTACAGGTTCAGGCGGGAGACTCTTATAGGCTCCATCTTGGCCGGGAATTACAATGGGAGGGGGAATGAGTAAAATATTCGTGCTGCTTGCCGGGGTATCTTTTTTTTGCGCCTGCGCCGGCAGGCAGCTGAACCCGACCGAAAAGGAGGAGGCGCGCAGGGCGGAACTGGAACTTAATTCGGTGATGGATATGGTTTCCTCCCGCGAGATCCCGCCGGTGGAGTTCGAGTCCGGCTCGGACCGC
>JAJZVJ010000295.1 GCA_021845705.1 bacterium | reverse complement strand
GGATGAAAGGGATATCGCGAGGTTATTGGATTATAACCTTAAGAAAGAAGGTTACGCCACCGTCCTGCTCGGGAACGGCTCGCTGGTCCAGGCCGCCGCGCTGAAAGAAAAGCCGGACCTGGTGCTCCTTGACATCATGCTGCCCGGCCTCGACGGGCTGGATGTCTGCCGCGCCCTTAAGATGGACGCCGTAACGGCGGCCATCCCCGTGGTCATGCTGACCGCTAAAGGCTCGGAGTCCGATAAGATAGTCGGCCTGGAACTTGGCGCGGACGATTACGTTACAAAGCCGTTCAGCGTCAAAGAGCTGCTCGCGCGCGTAAAAGCGGTGCTCCGCCGCGCCAGGATACCTTCCGCGGCCATAGACAAATATAAAGCGGGCTCCCTGGAGCTTGATTTCCTGAAGGTAGAAGCCAAGGTTAAAGGGGCTGTCGTGGAGCTTGCCGCCAAAGAATTTGAACTGCTGAAGGCTCTGGCGCTTTCGGCCGGCAAGGTCCTTTCCCGGGAGGACCTGCTTGCCAGGGCCTGGGGGATGGATGCGGCTCTTGAAATAGAGACCCGCACCGTCGATGTGCATGTGGGGACGCTTCGCAAAAAGCTGAAGTCGGAAGGAAAGCGGATAGTGACCGTTAAAAATTACGGCTACCGCTTTGAAGACAAGTGATGGACGGCCTTTTTAAAACCTTCCGGTCCCGGCTTTTCCTCTCATATCTGACCCTGTCCGCCGCCGTGCTGGCGGCGGTTTTTTTCCTGGTGTACCGCAGCCTGGAAGGTACGGAGCTTTCCGCGCTTAAATTCAAGCTGTCGGAGGAGGCTTCGCTTGTTTCCGCCCAGCTGCGTTCCGGCGACCTTGCCTCTCCGCGCATAAACGAGCTGGCCCATTCCCTCGGCGCCAAAGTCCGCTCGCGGCTGACCATAATAGGCGCCGACGGCCGCGTGCTCGCCGATTCCGAACTGGACGCGGCCGGCGTGAAAGCCATGGAGAATCACCGGCACCGGCCGGAGGTGGCCGGGGCGCTGGGGGGGGAGGCTTCTTATGACCTGCGCCGCTCGGCCACGCTGGGTAAAGTGATGCTTTATGCGGCCTACCCGGTCAGCTTCGGCGGCCGCACCGGGGCCGTCGCCCGGCTGGCTGTGACGGCCTCCCAGCTTGACGCTACCCGGCTGCTGCTCAAAAAAGCCCTCGGAGCCGCGCTCCTGCTTGCCCTCCTGCTTTCGTTCTTTCTCAGCCTGTCCGTTTCGGCCGGCTTTTCAAGGCCTTTCAATAAGATAGTCTACGGCTCCAAGAAATTCGCCGCCGGGGATTTTTCCTACCGGATACAGAAAGATTTCCATGGCGAGATGGGGAAACTCGCCGAGACCCTTAATTCCATGGCCGCGGCCGTGGAGGAGAACCTGCGGCGGGTGGAAACCCAGTCGCAGCAGCTCTCCGCCGCGTTCGCCAATATGGCGGAGGGCGTGCTCATGACCGGGCCGGACACCAGAATTACGGCGCTGAACCCGGCGCTTGAAAAGCTCTTCAGCGTTAAAGAGGCGGATTCTCTTTCCAGGCCGCTGCTGGAAGTTATTCCCAACGCCGGGGTAAGCGGGATCTGCGCCCGGGCCCTGTCCGGCCGGCGGCCGGTTTCCTCGGAACTGGAGCTGTCCACCCCGGTAAGGGGTATATTCAGCGTTAACGCTTCCCCGTTATTTTCCGGAGGGGCCGTGTCCGGCTGCCTTATGGTCGTGCACGACGTTACCGAAGTGCGGCGGCTGGAGGCGAAGCGCCG
The DNA here is from genome assembly GCA_021845705.1 of bacterium. Lineage (GTDB taxonomy): Bacteria > Elusimicrobiota > Elusimicrobia > Elusimicrobiales > UBA9959 > UBA9959. The sequence goes on along the minus strand of JAJZVJ010000295.1, from coordinate 2,325 downwards.
GGATTTCGTGGCTAACGTTTCGCATGAACTGAAAACCCCGCTTACGGCCATCCGCGGCTACGTCGAAACCCTGCTGGAAGGCGCCATAGACGACAAGCCTGACGCCATGGAATTCCTCGGGGTCATCCACGACCAGTCCAGGCGCCTGGACAATATAGTAAGCGACCTGCTTAAACTTTCCTCACTTGAATCCTGCGCGGTAGAGGTCAGGAAAGAGGACGTAGCCTTAAGAGAGTTCCTGGATTCCCTGGTGCAGGGGCTGTCTTCCGTCTTTAAGGCCAGGCATGCCGCGGTCTTAAATAATATCCCGCCGGGCCTGGTGGTAAAGGCCGACCCGGAAAAACTGGGGCAGGTTTTTATAAACCTTCTCGAGAACTCGGTGAAATTCTCACCTAAAGACGCGGCGGTGGAAGTTTCCGCGCAGACGCTGCCGGGCAGCGTTAAGGTCCTGGTAAAGGACAACGGCATCGGTATCCCGCAGGAACATCTTCCGCGCGTTTTCGAGCGTTTTTACCGCGCCGACAAGGCCCGCTCCAGGGAAATGGGCGGCACGGGGCTGGGGCTTTCGATAGTTAAGCACGTTGTCGAACTGCACGGCGGTACGGTAGGCGCTGAAAGCGCGGTGGGCCTCGGCTCCGTTTTCTGGTTCACCATTCCGAAATAGGCCCGGGTTTCACCCGGGAAAGGCGAGTTATGAAACACGATCCAGCTATTATCCTTAAACCGGGCAGAACGCTGCGGCTTAAAGACTTCGACCCCGCGTACACCGGAGCGTACAAGGACAAGAAGGACGCCAAAGAAAAACTGGCCGGCGATATAGAGAAGATGGCCGCGCTCCAGGACAAGTTCTACGCGCAGAACCGCAGCGCCCTGCTTATTCTTTTCCAGGCTATGGACGCGGCAGGCAAGGACAGCACCATAAAGCATGTGATGTCCGGTGTCAACCCGCAGGGCTGCCAGGTCTTCAGTTTTAAACAGCCCTCGGCCCTGGAACTGAACCATGATTTTTTATGGCGCACGACTCAGTGCCTGCCGCAGCGCGGGATGATCGGTATCTTCAACCGGTCCTATTACGAGGACGTGCTGGTCACCCGGGTGCACCCCGAGCTGCTGCTGAAACAGAACCTGCCGGGGATAACGGAAGGGAAGGATGTCCCCGGTTCATTCTGGGAAAACCGGTTTTCCCAGATAAATAATTTTGAGAAGATGGTCTCGGAGAACGGAACGCGCGTACTTAAGTTCTTCCTGCACGTCAGCAGGCACGAACAGAAGAAGCGCTTCCTGGAGCGCATCGTGAACCCGGAGAAGAACTGGAAGATCACCCTGGCCGACGTGGAAGAGCGCGCCTTCTGGGGCCGTTACGAGAAAGCCTATGAGCACGCGCTCACAAAAACCTCCACGGCGGCGGCGCCCTGGTATATTATTCCCGCGGATAATAAATGGTTCATGCGCACCGCCGTGGGCGATATCATAGTCAGGACCCTGAAAGAATTGAAGCCCGCCTATCCGGCCCTGACCGGGGAAAAATCAGCCGAGCTCGGCAGGATAAAAAGAAGATTGGCACGCGGGCGTTGAAACGCCTGCGGCCGGAGGCCGGCATACCGGTCCGGCGCGCCGCGTATGGGTCCAAAGACTATTCCCAGGTGGGCCCTAAGGCTCTTTCGCCGCACGGCCTGAGCTGGTAGATTATACGTGTAACAGTATCAGCGCCGTCATTTAGAAGGATTTACACGGATCTTACAGGGCCTTAACGCTGTCTTTACATAGTAGTAATAAACTATCTTCGCGGCTGCCCAAGTGTCTGATAGTGCGCTTACCGGTCCCGCTTCTATGAAAATGAGAGAACAAGCTTGCGGCGCGGTGAACCTTAAAGCCTTTCTGGCTTCCGCTGTTCTTTTCTCCGGGCTGTTGTTTTCCGCCCATGGCAGCGAACTTTTCGCCGCCGGCGCGCTGGACTCCCTTTCCGCGCTTGCGCCTGGCCTCTCCGCCGATCTCCCGGCCTCCCCGCCGCCCGCCCCTCTCCTGGGACCGGTAAGGTCCTCCAAACCTCTTAACGCGTATTTTATCAGCGTAGGCGAGGGTGATTCCGAATACATAGAACTGCCCAACGGCAGGAACGTGCTTATAGACGGCGGCCCCAATCCTACCGCCTCGCTCGCCCAGTTCCTCAGCCAGAACAACGTCTCGGAGATAAATTACGTGGTCCTTACCCACCCGCACCTGGACCATTACGCGGGACTGAATTACGTTTTCAGCAAAATTAAAGTCGATAATTTTTACGATACCCGCGAGGATAATACGGGCGCGGCCGGCGCTAAAACCCTG
>JAJZVJ010000294.1 GCA_021845705.1 bacterium | reverse complement strand
CAGGCCGGTAGGCGGAAGTTAGGATGGTGCTTTTTGATGTAGAATGCTTGGATGGTCAGGAACAGCCAGGAATATTGCCAGTGCATACTGGATACCCTTACCGGCGGACTTGTAACCGTGGACCTGAAAGGCAAGGTCATTTACCTTAACCCCACGGCCGGCAAAATATTGCGCATGGACCCCGGCACCTGCTGCCGGGATATGCAGTATGCCGAGGCCTTCCGGGATTTCCCGGCGCTCCAGGACGTCATCAAAGAAACCATCGAGACCGGCAAATGCGTCCGCCGCGCTGAGATCTCCATCATGCACGCCAACACTCCCCTCATAATAGGCTACAGCACCATGCTGGTAAAGAACCATGAGGGCGCGGAACTGGGTGTAACGGTGATATTCCAGGACATATCCTTCGTTTCCAAGAAATAATATGGCAAAAAAACAGGAAAAGCGTTCCGACTTGAACGAGGTGCAGCCGCCTCCGCAGCCCCTGCCGCCCCCCCCCGCGGCTCCGCTTTCTAACGCCCGGATCTGGGTTTTCTGGAGCGCCGTCGCGCTGGCGGTGATAGCCGCGAGAGTGCTGGACCATATGCTGCCCGCGGTCCATGAAAGCACGATAGAACGCTGGCTTATGCTGGCTTTTGCCGCCTTCCTTGGCGTCTTCCTGCTGAAATTGGACTAACCGATGGCAGATTTTATTGATTACTACGCGCTTCTGGGGGTGCCTAAGACCGCCGGCGAGTCCGAGATAAAATCAGCTTACCGCAAGCTGGCCCTGAAGCACCACCCGGACCGCAACCAGGGCAACAAGGTTTCCGAAAGTAAATTCAAGGAAATAAACGAAGCCTACGAAGTCCTCTCCGACCCTAAAAAACGGAAAATGTACGACCAGTTCGGGAAAGAAGGGCAGGAAGGCCAGGGCTACCGGCCTCCTCCCGGCGGGGGCTACCAGCAGCGCCAGCAGCCGGGCGGCTTCCAGCAGCAGTATCAATACGGCCAGGGCGGCGGGTTCGAGCAGTTCGGGGACTTCAGCGATTTTTTTAAATCCATGTTCGGCGGCGCCCAGGGAGCCGGCGGTTTCGGCGGGATGGAAGAGAGCTCCGGCGGCCGTTCCCACCTGGACATGGAGGCCGAGCTCCAGCTTTCAGTGGAAGACCTCATCCGCGGCGGCCACAAACAGCTGTCGTTCAGCTACCGGGCCGGCCGCAAAACGGAAAACAAGGACATAAACGTAAAACTCCCGAAAGGCCTGCGCGACGGGGCCACCATACGCCTGCGCGGCCAGGGCAAAGAATCCGGCGGCCGCGCGGGAGACCTGTATCTTAAAATAAAACTGCTCCCGGACCCGCGGTTCGAGGTGGACGGCGACGACCTGAAAGTAAAAGTAGAAGTTCTCCCGTGGGACGCCGCCCTCGGCTCCGAGGTCTCTGTCCCTTCCCCTTCCGGGGCAGTTACCATCAAGATAGCTCCAGGGACTTCTTCCGGCCGGAAGCTGCGGCTTTCGGGCCGGGGCCTGCCGCGCAAAGACGGCGGGCATGGCGACCTTTACGCCGTGATCACCCTGGCCCTGCCGGATAAATTTTCCCCCCAGCAGCTGGAACTCCTCCGTAAACTTAAAGAAATATCCTGACCGGCGCGGCCCCGGCACTACGGAAGCGCAGCCGCCGCTGTCCCTGTTCCTGTACGTCCAGTTGTCCTGAAAAGACAAAACCCCAGCGCCCGTTTGTCGGGCGCCGGGGCGAAAAGGAGGCTGCTTCGCTGAACTTAGTTGAAGGCGGGGGCGGCTATCTGGGCCGCAGCGGCGTCAACCTTGTTTTTGGTCCTCATTTCCTGCGCGTTCTTGAAAGGCGTCCCTATCTCCTGCAGGGTTCCGTCGCCCTGCACGTAATATATAGCCTTCTGGGTAATGTCCTTCAGGGCCGTGTGGATGGTCCACCTCAGCTGAACCTGCATGGACGCCACCGGGTCGGTGGAAGTGCCCACGTTAGCGATGGTAGAATCCGGAACCTCCGAGACCAGGCTCACTTTGTAGCCCCACGCGGTGGTTACGCTGAGGGGTTCCACCGTCACGCCGGTAAGGAACTTTCCCTTGCCCTGGAAGTTGCCGTTATAGGTATAGTGCACCTGGTAGGTGACTTTCACAGAGTCGCTGCCGAAGCCGTTCTTGGCGGAGAAGGCGTACTTCTTGGTGGCCGGCCGGCTCCAGCCCTGCAGCTGGGTCCAGTGGCTGGTCCCGAAAGGCACGGCGTTCGCGTACGTGGTGGTGATGTTAACCACCGGCTGGTTCTTCTCTATAATGGTCCAGATCTTGTCCATCAGGTTGACGATGTTGTCTATAACGCCTATGGTCCCGTTTATCACGGTTACGCCGTTATTGAAGCCGGACATAGGGTCCGTTGCGGCAGGCGTGCCGGGCCCCTGCGGAGGATTGATCGGGGGGTTGATCACCGGGCCCGAGGGAGGCTTGGGCAGTTCGCCGGGAGCGGGTATCCCGCCGGGGTTGATGACGGGGCCGGAGCCGGGCAGGGTTCCGCCCTTATCGGTTATCTCCTCTATCATTATGGAACTTTCGTCTATGGCCAGTCTCGGGTCCAGGTTATCCGCGGCGGAAACCCGGCCCGCGAACAGCGCCGTCGCCGCTGCGGTTAATGCTATCAGTTTCTTCATTTGTTGCGTCCTCCTTTACTAATGCCGCAAGCCTTGGCCTGCGGGTACTGCTTTAAAATCAAGCGGTTAGAACACCTTCCCCGGGGTAAGGAGCGGGGCCGCGGCCTTCACGTTCTCCACCTGGGGGTCCTTTTTCCAGGGATTGGCCAGCTCCTGGTAATAACCGTTGCCCTCGACATAATATATGCTGGTCCCGTCCTGCTCTTTAAGGACGGTGGCCATTTTCCAGCTGAGCTTCATCTGCATGGCGGCCACAGGGTCGGCGCTGGTCCCCACGTTGGCTATAGTGGAGTCCGGGACCGCCGCCGACATATAGAACTTGTACCCCCAGCCGACCGTGGTAGAGGTAGGTATCACGGCCACGGCGGTAAGATATTTGCCTTTCCCTTTATAGGACCCGTTATAGGTGAAGGAAACCTTATATTCGGAGTCTATCATGACGGAACCATACAGGTTTTTAGCGTAGAAGCCGTACACGTAGGATTTGGGTCTGGACCACTGGGACAACTGGGCCGCGGCGGTTATCCCCTGCGGATAGGCTGTGGCATACTTGGTGTCTATATTGACTACCGGGGCGTTAGCCTGTATGATGTTCCAGACCTTGGAAGCTATGTTCACTATCTGGTCTATGGATACCAGTATCCCGTTAAGGTCCCGCGGAGCTTCCTGCATTCTTACGTAGCTCATGTCGGGTTCTTCTTTCGTTTCAATAAGCTCGAGCCTGACCGAGGCGGGATCGATCGTGTAATATTTCGGGTCCTGTTTTGCCGCGTCGACTTCCGATTTGGTGAATACGGGGACGGCCTGGAGGGCCTGTTTGTCGCCGGGCCCGGCTAAGACTCCGGCGGAAAAAGCCGGTGCCGCAACGGACAACAGGACAGAGAACAGCGCGCCGAAGGAGGAGAGGTAAAGTTTCATTATGTTGTTTACTCCTTATAGTTGGCTACACCTAAAGTATACCGGAGCGGACAATTTTCCATCAGCGCCAAAGGGCCCAAACTTTAAAACTATTAAGGCCCAGACGTTTCTGGGCCTTTGGGCCCAGAACGGCGAGAGGGCGGAGCCTTTCGGCATCCGCCCTCTTAGCGCCGGGAACTTTGGTTATCAGACGGCTACTTTCTCCCCGGTCTTGGGGACCTCGCAGTTCATCTCCGCCAACTGCTTATAGACGCTGAGCCTCCACTTGTATTCCTCTTCGGCCACCTTCATAAGCCGGGCCGCCACCTCGGGGTTGGTCTTATGCAGGGACCGGAACCGGTTTTCCCCCAACATGAATTCGGATACCGGTATGGTGGGGGCCGTGCTGTCTATGGTCAGCGGGTTCTTGCCCTGCGCCTTCAGCGCCGGGTTGAACCTGTAGAGCGGCCAGCGGCCCGAGGCCACGGCCTTCTTCTGCTCGTTCATGCCCGCGCCCATGTCTATTCCGTGCGCTATGCAGTGGCTG
>JAJZVJ010000007.1 GCA_021845705.1 bacterium | reverse complement strand
GATCTCTCTCTCGGTCTTCTGCAGGTACTCCGCGGGGATTATCTTCCTGAACCTGTCCAGCAGGTCCAGGCCGCAGCAGCCGCGCGCGCCCGCGGCGTTCCTGGCGAGGTCCGCCATGAAATCTTCCGGGTCGAACTTGAACGTGTTCCGGATCGCGGGCAGGCAGTCCTTGATGTTCAGGTCCCTGATCAGCGGGACGAAGCCGCCGCCGGAGCGGTACAGGTAGGTAAGCGCCACCCTGTCCACGTCGCAGGGCAGGGGGATGAAATCGCTTTTAAGCAGCATCCCCCCGGTCTGCTTCTCCAGGGCGGCTATAATGCCCGTAATAGTCAGCCTGTCCTTCCGGCCCAGGTTCCCGAGGCGGCCCCAGAAAGCCGCGGGCTGGAAATTAACGCCCCTGATATTAGGCGCGTTAACGCCGAACTCGGCTATCCGCCCGAGCTCGGCGTCGTTGACGCCGCGGGCGACGGTGGTCACCAGGGTAACGGGCACTTTGTATTTGGCGAGATTCTTTATCGCCCGGTCTTTAATTCCGGACAGGTCCCTGCCGCGCAGCCGCTTATGGGTTCCGGCCTCGAAGCCGTCGAACTGCAAATAGATCTCGAACCCGCCGGCGAACCGCCCCAGTTCCCGCGCGAATTTCTCGTCGTCGGCTATGCGCACGCCGTTGGTGTTGAGGAAAACGTATTTCACCTTTTCCCGGGCCAGCCTGATCACGTCCAGGATCCGGGGATGGGTAGCGGGCTCGCCCCCGCTCAGCTGCAGTATCTCGGCGTTGCCGAACTCGGAAGCGCGGAAGAACTCCACCATCTCCGCTAGCTTTTCCAGCGGCAGGTATTCGCCGCCGGCGCCGCTGTCCGAATAGCAGACCGGGCACTTCAGCTCGCAGTTGCCGGTGACTTCTATCAGGCCTATGCAGGTATGCTGGTCGTGCTCGGGGCAAAGCCCGCAGTCGAAAGGACAGCCGGCTTTCCTTTCCGTCTGGGTCTTTGAAATGGTGCCGGGTTTATCGTAGCTCAGCCGGTTCAGGTAATATCGGGAATCCTCCTCGAGCAGTTCCTCCTGCGCGCCGTGTTCCGCGCAATGTTTCAGGAGGAAGATACTGCCGCCGCGGAGGATCACCTTGGCGTCGACGCGCTTGAGGCAGTGCGGGCAAAGGCTGACCGTGCTTTCTATAAATTGATAATCCCTGCTTTTGTTCGGCATAATTCAGCGATAAAAAAGATGCGCACCGCCCGCTCCGCCGCGAACGGCCCTTTACAGCGCCGAGGAGCGCTGGAAGCGGCGGGCGATGTCGGCGCCGGAAAGGTGGAACAGGGTGGGGCGGCCGTGGGGGCAATGGTAGCCGTCCCTGGTCTTTTTAAGGTCTTCCATCAGCCGCATGGCCTCCTGCGGCTTCACGAAATCATGCGCCTTGATGGACTTCTTGCAGGCCATCGTGGCGATAATATTGCGCTTAAGGTCCTCGGCCGCTTTCTCCGGTTCGCCAAGAACCTCCGCAAGGTAGCCCAGGAACTCGGCGAAAGCCGGCTGGGTAAAATAGAAGAGGGCCGGGGTGGCGCGCAGCAGGGCCACGGCCGGGCCGCGCTGGTCTATCTCGAAGCCCGCGATCTTCAGCCAATCACGCCATTTAAGGACCGTCTCCATCTGGGAGCGGGAAAGCTCGGTCTCCAGCGGCACCAGGAGCGGCTGGACTTTTATGGCGCCCCTGGAAAATTCATCCAGGTATTTTTCGAACAGGACACGCTCCTGCGCGGCGTGCTGGTCCACCACCAGCAGGCCGGCCTCGCACTCGAAAAGCAGATAGCTTTTGGCGAGCTGCCCCATAAAAACAAGGTCGTGCCCGCGCCAGTCGGCGGGAGCGGAAGGCTGCATGGCGGCGGCCGGCTCGCCGAAAAGGCTGCCGGTCTCGGCGGAGAGCGGCGGAGGCGCGGCGCTTTCACGGTAAGCCGGCACGTCCGGGGCCGAGAATTTGTTCTCCCCGTCCGGGGCGGCCAGGGTCACGGCCGCGATCTGCTTTGAAAGCAGTTCCTCGTAAACGGTGTTGGAGACGGTCTTAAAGATCTCGTTCTCGCCCGAGAACTTCACATCGCGCTTCTGCGGGTGTATGTTGGCGTCGAAAGCGCCGGGGTCAAGCTCGACGAACAGGGCGCAGGCGGGGTGGCGGCCGGTCAGCATATGGCCGTAGCCGCGGTAAAAGGCCTGGCGGAGCAGGGCGGAATTGACCGGACGGCGGTTCACGAAGAAATGCTGGTTGGCGCGGGTGGCCGAAAGCGCGTCCGGTCTGGAAATAAGCCCGTAGACGGCCATTCCGGCAGCCTTTCCCTCAACGCGGGCCAGGCCGGCGTAGATAGTTTTGCCGAAGATGGAAGCCGCCCTGTTCTTGAGGTTCTCCCACAGCCCGCCCGGCAGGGCCGGGAGGGAAAGTATTTCCGCGCCGTCTATCCCCAGCCTGAAGGAAACCCCGAGGTTGGCCAGCGCGGCCTCCTCCACCGTCCTGATAAGCTGCGCGCGCTCGGCGGCGTCGCTCTTCATGAATTTCGCCCGGGCGGGGGTATTGAAGAAAAGGTCCGCGGCCTCGATGGTGGTGCCCTTTACGGGCGGGGCGGGCAGCTCCGCCGCCACTTTTCCGCCCTCGCCTTCCAGCGTATAGCCGGAATCCGCGCCGGCGCGGAAAGAGGTCAGTTTAAGGCGGGAGACGGCGAAAACGGAATAAAGAGCCTCGCCGCGGAAACCGAAGGTGGCCAGGGAATAGATATCCTCGAAGACGTTCAGTTTGCTGGTGGCGTGGCGCCCCAGCGCCAGGCGCAGGTCCTCGCGGTCCATGCCGCGGCCGTCGTCGTGCACGCGGATAAGGCCGCGGCCGGCCTTCCGGATATCTATCTCTATTTTGGAGGCGCCCGCGTCCAGCGAGTTCTCTATAAGTTCTTTCAGCACCGAAGCGGGGCGTTCTATAACTTCGCCGGCGGCGATCTTTGAAATAACCTCTTCGGGCAGTATTTTAATTTCCGGCATATGGTAATTCTACAAATTTGGCGGCCGGCTAACTGAAGACCTTGAAGAGAATAACGGAGAAATTGACCATGGAATGGAGCATGATATTCACCGGCAGCCGGCGCTCGCGCTCGTAAACCCAGCAGAGATAGATCCCGACCGGGAAGATAACGGGGGCGGCCGCGCCGTGGAAAAGCGCGAACAGCAGGCCGGCCGCCGAGGCGCTGAACCAGAACCCGTTCTTGCGGCGGATGGAAGCGTACACGATGCGCCTGAAGAACAGCTCCTCCGCCACCGGCGCCGCCGCGCAGGCGCTGAAAAAGACCAGCAGGGTCCGGACCCGGCTGAGGGCCGCGGCTTTTGCCTCCAGTTCCTCTTTGCCGCTGGAGTCCGCTACCGGCTTCATCACCGTCATGAATCTGTCGCCTATGAAATAATACGCCGCGTAAAAGGCGGCGATCAGGGCCAGGATGAGCCCGGCGTAGCCGCAGAAATACTTAAAAGCGGTCACCAGGTCCTTCCCGGCGCCCGCCTTCCAGTCCGCCCAGGCCTCGACGCGGGAAACGCCCAAACCGTCAAGAACGGCCCAGGAAACGTAGGCGGTCACCAGCAAGGCCGGGATCATCGCCTCAAAGGCCTCTAGCCTGATCTTAAAGACGCGCTCCGCGGCGTAAACCAGCACCGCCGACAATACCTGCAGGAAAAGTATGAACAGCGTCAGCTGCCAGAGATGGGTGTAGTTGTCGTAGGTCTTTATGCCGTAAAAAGGGTTTTTCTCTTCCATAAACAAAGTCCCGGGCTTAAGGCCCGGGACTGAAAGCGCCGCGGCCCGTCTTCAACGGTGCTGCGGTACCGGGCCGGCCTGGCCGGCCTTGGCTACATAGTCTATCACATAGGTGAAGCTGCCCAGCTGGCCGGTGACGGCGGAACCTATCACCCCCAGGCCGGCGGCGTTGAAGGCCGCGGCTTTATCGGCCAGGGCTTTTTTAGCTTCGGTATCGAAAGTGAAGGTCTCGGGCGCCTGGTAGGTCTCCACCGCGGCCGAGTGAATAACGCCGCCCTGCTGGTAGATGTTCCCCACGAGGAAATCCACGCTGTACGAGAAATCGCTGCCTTCCGGCCTGCTCACGCTTGAGACGGGGGGCACTCCGGCCGAGGTGAAAGCGGCCAGGCGGGCCCTTGAGGCGGCCAGCGCGTCCTTTTCAAAAGGGAAAGTCTCGCGGGCGTCGTAGCGGGAAACGGAGTACTGCGGGCGCGGGCCGAACCTGTTGGTTTTAACCACGTATTCCACTTCCACAGCGTAATCATTATCGGGGCGGCTGACGGCGCGCCCGCGTATGGCCGGAACCCCGGCCTGTTTGAACATAGCTAGGAAAGAAGGGATATTCTTGACAGCGTCGCTTTCGAAGGTGAACTTGCCGCCGGTGTATTTCTCGAACTTCACGTCGTACTCGGCGGTGGGGCGGAGCAGGTTCTTCTGCAGGTAATCCACGGCGAAAGCGTTATCGCTGCCGGCCGCGTACAGGTAGGAACCGACCACGGCAAGCCCGGCGGCGCGGAAAGCCGAGGCGCACGCGTTCATGGCCGCCGTCGCGTCGGCGGCCAGCCAGTAGGCGGCGCCGTTCTTGTAAGTGTCTATCAGCACGGCGGGGGGCAGGGCGGCCCCGTACTTCACGGTGGGCAGGTAGTCTATAACGAAAGAGTAGTCGTTCCCCAGCGGGACCACGCGCCCGCCAAGCGTGGTTATGCCGGCGGCTTTAAGCGCCGCTATGCGCGCGTCCATGGCCGGCTTGGCCTGGCTTTCGAAAGTGACCGTTTCGTCGGTGGTATAGGTGGCGATAGTCACGCCCGGCGGGGTGACGGGAGCGGGCCTGGAAGGCTCGGCGGTCTTAGCGGGCGGAACATCCCCGGCGGAAAAGGAGTTAAGGCTGAAGGCCTGCGAAAAAGATGTAGCTGTAAGTATCAGGAAAGAGAACGCGGAAAAAACAAGTTTTTTGAACATGAAGCCTCCCGTACAGTTAAATTGTAGCACCTCTCCGGCTTTTCCGTATGGGTCCAAAGGCCGTGTTTTTTATAGGTACTTCGGAAAGACCCCATCTTACGGGTGACCGCTTACTTAAGCCGCTTCTTCCAGTCGCCTATAGCGGCCAGGGCCTGGAGGGGGGTCATATTGTCGGTATCGCACATCTTGACCTCGTCCAGCACGGGGTGGCTGGAGAAAATAGGCAAAAGCGGGGTCTGGTCCTCAAAATTGGAATCCACTTTTATGTTTCCCTTGGTCTCGAGGGTATGCAGTATCTCCCGCGCGCGGGCTATAGCCGATTCCGGCAGGCCTGCCAGCTGCGCCACGTGGATGCCGTAGGACTTGTCCGCCGGGCCGGAGCTTATCTTGTGCAGGAACACCACCTCGGTCTTCCCGAGGGCGTTGGTCCACTCCTTCACGGCTATATTACAGTTCTTTATCCCGTCAAATTTCTCCGCCAGCTCCGTAAGCTCGAAATAATGGGTGGCGAACAGGACTTTGGGCCCGCCTTCGGGCTTATACAGGTGTTCCACCACGGCCCACGCGATGGAGATCCCGTCGAAGGTGGACGTGCCGCGGCCGACCTCGTCCAGGAGGATCAGGCTTTTCGGGGTGGCCAGCCGCATTATGGCGGAGGTTTCCCGCATCTCCACCATGAAAGTGGATTCGCCGCGGGCCATGCGGTCCTGCGCGCCTATGCGCGTCATTATGCGGTCGGTTATGCCTATCTCGGCGGCCCGGGCCGGCACGAAAGAGCCCATCTGCGCCATGATCACGGCCACGGCCGCCTGGCGCAGATAAACGCTTTTGCCGCTCATATTGGGCCCGGTGAGTATTATTATGCGCGAACCGGAACTGCCTATCTCCAGGTCGTTGGGCACGAAGGTCCCGGCGGGCAGGAAGCGCTCCACCGCGGGGTGGCGGCCTTCTTCCACCTTAAGCAGGTCGCCGGAATTAATGCGGGGCCGGGAAAATTCATAGAGCACCGCGCTTTCCGCGAGGGCGTAAAAAACGTCCAGCTCGGCGGCTCCGGAAGCGAAAGTTTTTATCTCGCCGAGGGAAGCCCGCACTTTCTCGCGGAGCTCCCCGAAAAGATGCGATTCAAGTTTGGACATCTTTTCTTCGGCGCCCAGGATCTTGTTCTCGAGGACCTTCAGTTCCTCGGTTATATAGCGCTCGGCGTTGACCAGGGTCTGCTTGCGCACGAAATAATGAGGGACCTTCGGGGCCTGGGCTTTGGAAACCTCGATGTAATAACCGAACACCCCGTTATAACCGACCTTGAGGGTGGCTATGCCGGTCTTGTCTTTTTCGCGCAGCTCTATCTCGGTCAGGAGCTTCTGGCTGTCGCGCCTGACCGAGCGCAGCTCGTCCAGCTCGGCGCTGGCCCCTTCGCGCATAACTCCGCCGTCGGAAAGCCGGGCCGGCGGGTTCTCGGCCAGGTTTTTTTCCAGGACGGAGCGCAGCGTGTTGAGCGCGTGCGAAACCCCGTCCAGCCCGGAGGCCAGTTCCGGGGCGCATTCAAAGAAGCCGGCGGAACTTAAAAGCAGCTTCAGCCTGGGCAGCTGCCCCAGGGCCTTGCGCACCGCGGCGAGGTCGCGCGGAGAAGCGCTCAGGTTTATTACGCGGCCGAGCAGGCGCTCTATATCCGGGATCTGCGCCAGGATATCGCCCAGCTGTTCCCGGGCTTCCCTGTTCTCGGCCAGGAAAGCGGTGAAGGCCTGGCGGGAAAGTATCCCGCTCATATCGGTAAGCGGCTCGAGTATCCAGCGGCGCAGGAGGCGCGACCCCATTGAAGTTTTCCCCTGGTCCAGCACGCCCCAGAGCGTTTTGGAATCGTCCCCGTCGGGAGAGGTGACCAGCTCCAGGGTCTTAATGGCCGACTCGTCGAGCTGGAGGCGGTTGGAGGGCTCGTAATAAGAGGGCGGGAAAACTTCTTTGAGCCCGGGCTGCGTCTGGCGCACATAGGCGGTGGCGGCAAGGGCGGTCTCGGCGGCCAGTTTGTGGTTCTGCCACACGGCCTGGGCGGCCCAGGCGGGCGGGAGAACGCCGGGCCTGCTGTATTCGGTTATCGGCACCGGGCTGAAGTCCAGGCCGCGCTTTTTTATTTCCTTCACCGTGCGCTGGTCCGCGAGTATTTCCGCCGGTCCCGTCTTTGAAATAAAGGACAGGAGCTGGTACAGGTCCGGGTCGTTGAGGTTCTGCGTGGCCAGGAAATCACCGGTGGAGGCGTCGAAAGAGGCGAGGCCCCAGCCCACGATATCCAGGCTAAGGGCTACCAGGTACCTGGAAGCGCGGGGAGTAAGAAGCTCATCCTCTACCACCGTGCCCGGGGTTATAAGCCGGACGACCTCGCGCTTGAAAAGCTTGGCTTTTTTAACGTCGCCCGAAGGTGCCACCTGCTCGCAGATAGCCACTTTATGCCCGGCGGAGAGAAGCCTGCTGATATAATTGGAGGCTGAATGATGGGGAACCCCGCACATCGGAACCCCCTGCCTCGCGGTAAGGGTAAGGCCCAGCTCGGCGCTGGCGGTCTTGGCGTCGTCGAAGAACATCTCGTAAAAGTCCCCGAGGCGGAAAAAAAGAAGCGCGTGAGGGTAGTCGCTCTTCAGCGACTGGTACTGCTGCATAAGGGGGGTTTCGGGGGTTTCGGTCTGCGTCATAAAATAAGTGGACCGGCCTTACGCGGCCGGCCAGGGGCCTGCCCTGAAGCCGCTTTGCGGCCGGGGGCAGCCCGGCTGCTCGATATATTGTATCAAAAGGGCCTCGGCCTCTTTAAGGGTTTTAAGGCGCATGAAAGCCCCGCGCGCCCCCGAGGCCCCGGGCACGCCCTTCAGCCAGTAGCCTACCAGCTTGCGCGCCCGCGCGAGGCCGTGCTCCTCGCCGTAGATGCCCGCGTTAAGCTCCAGGAACCGGAGAAAAAGTTTCATGCGGGCGGACGAAGTTACGGGTTCGGCCTTATCTCCGGAAAGCCCGGCGGCGATCTCGGCGAAAACGGCCGGGTTGAACACGGCGGCCCGGCCCACCGCCACGCCGGAGCAGCCGGCCTCCAGAACGGCGCGCGCCCCGGCGGCGTTCTCCACGCCGCCGTTGCCGAAAACGGGGATCTTCACGGCGGCCGCGGTTTCCGCCATGGCCTCAAGGTCCACGGGCCCGGTGTGGAACTGCGACGCCGGCCTGCCGTGCAGCGTTATGGCGGCCGCGCCGGCCTCCTCGCAGACCCGGGCCAGCAGCGGGCCCAGGTTCTCGCCGGCGGCGAGGCCTATCCGGAATTTTACCGTAACCGGGACCTTGACGCTTTTCACCATGCGGGAGACTATGTCCGCCAGCAGCAGCGGGGTCTTCATCAGCGCGGCCCCGGCGCCGGAGCGCAAAACTTTTTTCACCGGGCAGCCCGCGTTTATATCCACTATGTCCGCGCCGGCCCTTTCGGCGGCCTGGGCGGCCAGCGCCATGGAGGAGGGGTCGGCCCCGAAAACCTGTATGGCCGCCGGGTGCTCGCCCGGCAGCAGCTCGAGCATCTTGAAAGATCTTTTGTTCCCGTATTTAAGGCTTTCCGCGGAAACCATCTCGGTGACCACCAGCCCGGCGCCCCCGCCGGCGGCCAGTATCCTGAACGCGGCGTTGGTAATGCCGGCCATGGGGGCCAGGGCGAGGTTGTTCTTAAGGCCGACGCCCCCGATGGAAACCGGTCTGAGCAGGTTGCCGGTCACGGGTTAATGGAGTAATCGCCGTCGTGGGCGTATTTAAAATCGCGCGGGGCCCGCCTGAACACCGGGCCCGTTTCGCTTGCGGGAGCGCCGACCTTCTTAAGGATATCCAGCTGGTAGGAGAAAGCCTTGTTTTCGATAGAAAGGATGGCGTCCAGGCCCTTATAGTCGAAGCGGGCGGGGTTTATATCCATTTCGCGCTCGTCCTTTTCCCCCGGCAGCGGCGGCACCGTGCGGCTTTTCCTGTTCTTCGTAAGCGTGTACCAGGCGTGCCAGCCCTGGTGGGCGATGATCCCGGCGCACCAGGTGAGCGAGCGGAAAGCGTTCTTATCGGAAATAGCCGCCACGGGCCGGCTGTTATCAAGATAAAACCCGGTCTTGTTCTCGTTGCGGATCACGTAAAGGTTCTTCTTCAGGAAAAAAAAGGAATCGCGGTCGGCCATCCAGATCAGCTTGAGGGCGTGCGTTACCTGGCTCTTGAATTCCGGAGAGCCCTGTATATCTATCCCCATTTGGGGGTCGTAAGCTTCCGGCAGGACGGTGGCCGGGGCGCCCTGCGGGACCTCGGCGGGGACCGCCCGGGAGGACGCGGCTTTAAAAGCTTCCGGTACGGGGGCGGGGGCCGCCTCCCGCCGCGCGTGGAGGGTGCGCCCGTAGACGTAATACCAGACCCCGGCCCCCATCAGCAGCAGCGGGAGGGCGGCCATCAGGTAGCGGGCGTTGAACCGGTTTTTATGTTCTTGTTCCGTCATATGGAGCACAAGAGCGCGGGCGCCAAAACGCAGAGGCACAAAGAGAGGGCGGACCCGTCGGCTTTGTGCCCCTGTACCTTCGCTTTATTTAAGCGCTTTAAGGTAGGAGTTGTAGAAAGCCTGAAGCTCGCTGTCGGCGTCCTGGAACTCCAGGACGTGCTTTTTGCAGCCGCGCCTGGAACAGATCTGCACCTTGCCGCCGGCCTTAAGCTCGAAGGCGATCATCTGCGAACCGCAGGCGTCGCACTTGCGGGTGCTCTTCAGGTCGGCCTTGCAGTGCGGGCAGCGGAAACCGGCTACTTTCCCCGCCGGCATGTTCAGTTCGGTCTCTACCAGGTAGCTGCCGTAAAGGGAGCTCATATAAAGCGGCGCGTGTTTGCCGGCATAGGTCAGGTTAACTTCTATGGAAGCGGCATTGTCCAGCTTCTTTTTAGAGTTCATGAGCGATTTATTGCAATGCGGACATTTGACGATTACGCTTACCATGGGGAACCTCCAGGAAACTTAAACTATTCGGCCGGGAAGCACAAAGGCCGGTGCGCCTTGACATAATGCCGCCCAACGCAGTATATATTACTAAATTATTCGTAACGGAGAGCCTCTATAGGCGAAAGCAGGGACGCTTTTTTAGCCGGCCAGAAGCCGAACACCACCCCGACCGTGGCCGAGAACCCGAAAGCGAGGGCCACCGAGAACGGGGAAATATAAATGGCCCAGCCGGAGAATCTTGAAAGGAGCATGGAAGACCCCGCCCCCATGATTATGCCGAGCAGGCCGCCTATGACCGAAATTATCACGGCCTCTATGAGGAACTGCAGAAGGACGGCGCGGCGGGTGGCCCCTATGGCCTTCCTTAGCCCTATTTCCTTGGTGCGCTCGCTTACGCTGACCAGCATGATGTTCATGATGCCGATGCCGCCCACGATAAGCGAGATGCCCGCTATGATGCCCAGCAGCGTGCTGAAGGTCTTGATGGTCCCGGTCAGCATGTTCTGCAGGTCCGCCATGTTCATCAGCGAAACGTCGTCCTCCTTGTAGGCGGGGATGCCGTGCCTTTTGCGCATAAGCGAGATTATATCCGACTGCACTTTCGGCATGAGCTTGTAGTCGGACACCTCCACCCAGATGGAGTCCACGTACTGCTTGCCTAGGAGCACCTTCATCGCGGTGCGCAGCGGCACCACCACCACGTCGTCCTGGTCCCGGAAGCCGGAAGCGCCCTTCATGGGCAGCACGCCTATGACGGTGAAGTTCTTGCGGTTTATCTTCATCGTCTTGCCCAGCGGGTTCTCCTTGCCGAAGAGCTGGGTGGCCACGGTCTGCCCCACCAGCGCCACTTTCTTAAGCGCCAGGTCCTCGTCTTCGGAGAAGAAGCGGCCGTAATAGGGCTCGGCGGCGCGCATGGAGGGATAGACGGCCGTGACTCCCATCACCCGGCTGCGGTAATTCTGGGCGCCGTAAACCAGCTGCACCGAACCCTGCACGTTGGAATCGGTCCTTATGGCGTTCGGCACGGCCTTGGGAAGAGCGGCGGCGTCGTCCAGCGTCAGCCGGCTGGTGGCCCCCCTGCCGAAGGACATGCCGCCGCGGGAGATATTGCCGGGGATCACGGCGACAAGATTGGTGCCCAGCGAGGACATCTGCTTCTCTATGGCCTTCTGCGCGCCGGTGCCCACGGCCATCATGGCGATGAGCGCGCCGACGCCGATGATAATGCCCAGCATGGTCAGCAGGGAGCGGGTCTTGTTGCTGACGATGGAACTGACGGAGGAGCCCAGGTTCTCGGCCACCTCGCGCCAGCTGAGGAAAAACGATTTCGGGATCCTTAGATGCCAGTTGTCCTCTTTTTTCGCCGGCGCTTTTTTGGCAGTGTCCTCGGTGATCAGCCCGTCCTTCAGCTTTATGACCCGGTCCGCCCAGGCCGCTATATCCGGCTCATGCGTGACTATCACCACGGTGATCCCCTGGTCGTTAAGCTTGCGGAAGATCCCCATTATCTCGTTGGACTGGTCGCTGGCCAGATTGCCGGTGGGTTCGTCGGCGAAAATTATCTTGGGGTTATTTACCAGCGAGCGGGCTATGGCGACGCGCTGCTGCTGGCCGCCGGAGAGCTGGTTGGGCCGGTGGTCCATGCGGTCGGCGAGCCCCACCTGCGCCAGGTACTTCCCGGCCTCCGTCGGGCGGGCCTTCTCGCCCAGGTAGATCTGCGGCAGGGCCACGTTCTCGGAAGCCGTTATGCGCGGCAGAAGATTGAACTGCTGGAAAACAAAACCCAGGATGCGCGCCCTGAGATAGGAGAGCTCAAGGTCGTCCAGCTCCGAGATCTCCCGGCCGAAAAGCTTGTAGGAACCCGAGGTGGGCCTGTCGAGGAGGCCCAGGATGTGCATAAGGGTGGACTTGCCGGAGCCGGAAGGCCCCATGATGGCGACGAACTCGCCCTCTTTTACCGACAGGTCCACGCCTTTAAGGATGCGCAGCGGTTCCCCGCCCATCTCGTAGACTTTCGTTATTCCCTTGAGTTCGATCATATATTTCCCGGGGGCGGCCCCGTGTGAAATCAGCGCGGCCCCTTAGGGCTCGTTAAAGAATAACTGACACGTTTGGAGGCCCATATTTGAGCCGGATGCAAGGCGCGACGAACGAGCATACCGGCGGTCTGTGAGCGAGGAGCAACGCGGCAGCCGCCTCAAAGATGGGCCTCCCCCGGGGGGCTGCGCCGCTTTCGGGCTGCGCCTTCGCGTGATTCCGCTAAAGTACGTATAGTACATGTCGCTCCATCTCGCTTCGGCTCGCTCCAAAATCGGCTCAGCCAAACGTGTCAGTTATTCTTTAACGAGCCCTTAATGGATGGCCCGGCCGGCGCCCCTGGGTATTTTCGGCCTGGTAGGCATGAGCGGGTTGGAGCCCGCCGACTGCTGGGGCCGGTAGCTCTTGTCCACGTACATGATTGTGTCGCCTTCTTCGAGCCCCCGCGTGATCTCCACCATGTCCCCCTGGTCAAGGCCCGTCTCCACCCTCTGGTAAACGGGTTTTTGATCGTTCACCGCGGTGATCACCGCGGTCTTGCCGGAAGGGTCCATGGTCACGGCGGCGGCGGGTATGAGCAGGGCGGTATTCTTTTTAGCCACTTCGATCTTTATGTTGGCGGTCATCTGCGATTTAAAGAAGGACGGGACCCGGCCGGGGCGGATCTTGACCGTGTAGGTTATGACGTTGCTCTGGTTCGTGCCTTCGTCGAGTATCTGGAAGACGCGGCCGCTTACCGGGCTGTCGGGATAGGAATCCAGCACGATGGTGGCCTTCTGGCCTTCCTTGACCTTGCCCACGTCGGACTCGTCCACGTTGGCGGTCAGGATGAGCTTGTCCGAAAGGGCGAAAAGGACGGTGGACGGGCTGACGGTCTGGCCCTCCACCACGTTCTTGAGGATTATTGTCCCGTCCAGCGGGGAGAGCACTTTAATCGGCTTGTACGTGTCTTTCCAGTGTTCGTACTGGTCGTCGCCGGCGGCGCGGGCCGCGTCGAGGATGGCTACCCGGTCCTGCGAGCTCATCAGGGCCAGCACCTCCCCGGTCTTCACGGTATCGCCTTCCCGCACAAGTATCTGTTCTATCCTTCCGCCGGAGGAGGGATGGATCTCGACGCGGTTCATGGGGGAGACGGCGCCGGTGGTTTCCACGAACTCGGATATCGGCTTTGCGACCACGTCGAAGCTTGTGTAGCGGACTTCTTTCTTGTTGTTCCTGCTCTTCCAGTAATACCCTCCGCCGCCCAGTACGGCCAGGATAACAACAGCTATCAGAATTTTTTTCATATTCGCTCCTGAAAAGCCGGTGTCCGCGTCCCGCTTTGCTTCGGCATAGATCCGGCCGCCCGCGCTTTCGTTCTACCTGTCTTCCAGGCCCACGCCGAGCAGGCTCTCCAGCGAGATCTTGCTGGTATAGGCGTTCCTTAAGTAAACCAGCTGGTTCAGCTGGGCGTCCACCAGGCTCTGCTCTATGTTCTCAAGGTCTATGAAGTTCATCTGGCCGGCCTGGTACTGGATCTGGGACTCTTTGTACCTTTCCTCGTTAGCGCCGAGCACGTTCACGTTGGCGAGCGCGGTGTCCTTCGCGTTCTGGAAATCGTTATAGCCGCTCAGGATATTATTCTTCAGCGTGTTCTTAAGGTCCTTAAGGGCGGCCTCGCCGCTTTTTAGGGCCTGGTCCGCGGCTTTGGTGTTGTTGGCGTAATAGGTTATGCCGTTGGAGAAGAGGGGAAGATCGAGGCGGAGCCCGAGCGACCAGTTCCTGTTGCCGGGAAACTCGCCGGGACCTGACCAGCCCAGCGACTGGCTGGCGTTAAGGGTCGGGTACAGGTCGTACTTGGCGGAAAGCAGGCGCTCCCTCAGGCTCTCCACGCTTTTTTCCTGGGAAACGACCTGCGGGATATTCTCAAGCGCCTTTTCTACTTCCTCCTGCGTAAGAGAATAATCCGGCGCCGTCAGGGAGGCTTTTGTGCTTACGGGGCGGAATTCCGAAACCCCCATGCTGTTAAGAAGGTCGAGGCGGGCGCTGTCGAGGCTGCGCTGCGCCTGGAGCACGTTGGCCCTGGAAAGTTCCGCCAGCGCCGCGGTATACATCATGTTCCCGCGCGACTCCATGCCGCTGTCGTACTTAAGCTTTATCAGCTCGGAATTATGCTGGCGGATGGTCAGCACCTTGTTCTGCACCACTACGTTTTCCTGCGCGTAAACCAGCCTGACGAAAGCGGTGTAGAGCGCCTGCCTCAGGCTCGCGGATTCGGCTTTGTAATCGGAGTAGGCCTTGTCATAGCCTATCCTGGCGGTCCTGATGGAGGACATGGCCTTCAGATTTATCAGCGGCTCGGTGGCGGACAGGCTGGTATTGGCCCTGCCGGAGGGGGAAGCCCCGTCGGACCCGCTCCTGGACAGGGAATGGGAGATATTTACGGAAGGCAGGTAGGCGTTATAGCCGGCCTGGTAAAGGTATTTATACTGCTCTACCGCAAGTTTTTTGGCCTTGAGCCCGGGGTTGTTGCGGAGGGCCGCGCTTACGCAGTCGGCCCAGGTAAGCTCGAGGGGGGATTCGACGGAAGCCCCCGCGGCGAAAGAAAAGCCCGGGAGGAGCATTAAAACAAGGAATAGTTTTTGTTTCATCATTTTAGCAACGCGCGGGGAGCCGGTTTTATTGCATGCTGATCCCGGATATTCTACCTATCGGTAAGTAAAGTATAGTTCGTATCCCCGCCGCTGTCAACGAGCCCGCGAAAAAGGCCCGTCCCGGGTCGGGACGGGCCCTGCGCGCGGAACCGCGCCCCTACTTGAGTTTTTCCTGGCCGGAGAAACTGCGCCCCAGGGCGAACCCCGCCAGTATCTCCCTGTCTTCCGCGGACGGGGAGCCCGCAATATGCGCGGCCACCGCCTGCCCCAGGCCCGGGCCCAGCATGAAGCCCTGCCCGCACATCCCCACGGCCAGCACATAGCCCTTCAGCGCCGGCGGAAAATCCACCACGGGAAAGCCGTCCGGGGTCATAGGGTAGAGCCCGCGCCAGGTGCGGCGCACCTTCAGGGAGGCCAGGTTCGGCATCAGGGAGATCATCCGGCGGGAGATCTCCGGGAGGAACTCCGAAGTGGAGCGCCTGTCGCGCCCCCAGACCGGCGGCTGCGGGGTGAGGCAGAAAACCAGCTGCCCTTCGGGGTTCTGGTAGAAATAGTAATTCTTTGACTTGTCCCCGGGGCGTATGTCCACCACCATCGGCCCGAAGAACCTCTCCGCCGGCTCGCTTATCCCGGCCTCGTGGCAGTCGGGCCTCACCGGGACTTTTACCCCCGCAAGCTCCGAAACCTCCGCGGCCTCGGCGCCGGCGGCGTTCACCACCCACGCGGAAGAATATTTTCCCGCGGAGGTAAGCACCCCCGTGACCGCGCCGTTCCCGGACAGTATCCCGGTGGCCGTTTCCTTAAACTGGAACTCCGCGCCCAGCTTAACGGCCCTGCGGAAAAAAGCGTTTACGCTCTGCAGCGGCGAGGCCGAACCGTCCCCGGGGGCCCAGGTCCCGCCCCGCAGGTCCTTCTCCGCTATGCCGGGAACCAGTTCCCTTACCTTCTCCGGGCCGGCCCAGTCTATGTCCAGCCCGAAACCGCGCTGCACTTTTAGCAGGTCTTTCAGCACGGCTTCGTCCCTTTCGGTATAGACGGGGAAAAGGTAGCCTCCTCTCCTCCAGCCTATATCGTCGCCATGCTTTTCCCGCCAGGAGGAAAAGATCTCCAGGCTTCTGAGGCAGGCCTTTATCTTGGACCCGTCGGAATGCGTGGCGCGCACCCCGCCTATGGCGCATTTATTCTGGCCCTGTCCCGGGGAAGCGCCCTTTTCCACGACAAGGGTCTTAAGCTTCCTTTCCGCCAGAGCCATGGCCAGGGGCGTCCCTATGCTCCCGGCCCCGATTATAATGACATCGTAATTATTTTCCATAATAACACCGGGGAACTCGCGGCGGCTTTCATGCCGGTGCGGCGTCCCCGCACGTATATCTAGAAACCGCTCCAGCTCGCTTTCTCTTCAGCCTCCGTGCTGCATTTCACCCCGGAGAAAACCCCGAGAGGGGCTTCCACGAAGAGCGGCCTTTTGGTGAAACCTGTGACCTCTTTGAGGTCTATCCCCTCGCTCCGGAAAATATTCAGCAGCAGGGAAGAACAGGTCTTGGCGCCGCAGGCGCCCATGCCGGCGCGGGTGACCGCCTTAAGCTGGTTCAGGTCGCGCAGGCCCGAACGGATAGCGCGCCGCACCTCGCCCAGGCTTACCCGCTCGCAGCGGCAGATTATCGTGTCATCCTCCGCTTTTTTAAGTTCTTCGGAGGCCTTTTCCCCGGCCTCCGCGTCATAAAGCCTGATGGAAACGGCCAGGTCGGCCGTCTCCGGGGAAGCCTTCACTATAACTATAAGGGTGTTCTCGGCCTTGAAATCTTTTACGTCCAGGACCTCGGCCTCGCCCAGGTCGGCGCCTTCCCAGCCGGCAAGGCGCACTTTATCGCCTTTTTTCACCAGGCCGCGGCCTATCTCGAACGGCAGCGCCAGCGACGGGTTCACGGGGTCCTTCCTGTAATCCACCAGGGTTACCGCGAGCCCGGGGCAGATAAGGAGGCACTTGAAGCAGCCTATGCAGTCCCCGGAGAAGAAAGGGGTGGTCATTATGCTTTCACCGGAGAGCTTTATTGACTTCCTGGGACAGACGGTGACGCAGGGATTGCAGGGGATCTCCTGGCGGCAGTGCAGCACAGGGTAGACGGGAGTTGAATGTTTTTCCTTCACCGGCGTCCCGATAGCGCCGGGCCTGGACTTCAGCACCTCAAGGCGGTCGAACCAGAACTGGGGCACCGGGGAGACCATGACCCCAAGATTTTTAAGGACTTTATGCGCGGTGATCTTGCCGCTGAACATCGCGGCCGAAGCTTCGGCTATCTCCTCGGCGTCTCCGCAGACGAAAGCCTCCATCCCGGCCTCGAGCGCCTGCGCGTGGAACTCGTCCACGGGGTTAAGGCCCACCGCTATCAGCAGGGTATCGGCTTTGAATGTTTTTTCCGTGCCGGGCAACGGGCGGAATTTCTCGTCCACGGCGGCGACGGTCACCGTCTCCAGGCCGTTTTTGCCCTCCGCGCGCAGGATGGTGTGGCGCGTGTACACCGGAACGCCCAGCCGCTTTATCTTGTCGGCGTGGACCTTGTAGCCGCCGCAGCGGGCCTGGGCCTCTATCAGCCCGACCACCTCTATCCCGGCCTGCAGGGCGTGGTAGGCGGCTATCAGGCCCACGTTGCCGCCGCCGACCACGAACAGCCTTTTAGCGGGGCGCACCAGGTCGCGGTTCACCAGGGTCTGGAAAGCGCCGGCGCCGTATACGCCGGGCAGCGTGTTCCCGGGGAAGGCCAGGCTTTTCTCCCTGGCGCCGGTAGCGCTTATCAGCGCCTTCGGGCGGACCAGGTAATATTTGTCGCCGCGGAGCACGCCGACTTTCTTATCCGAAAAGACGGCCAGGCAGGAGGCGCTTGACCAGGTTTTTACCGAAGGATATTCCCTCAGCTGTCCCTCCAGCTTCTCCGCTATATCCACGCCGCGCGTTCCGGCGTAGCAGTCCTCCACCGAACCGAAGAATTTATGGGTCTGGAGCACCAGCTTGCCGCCGAACCTGTCCTTGTCGTCTATAACGAGGGTGCTGACGTTCAGCTTCCCAAGCTCCGCCGCGGCCGCTAGCCCGGACGGGCCGCCGCCTATTATCAGCGCGTCAACGTCCAGCTCTTCGACGCGCCCGAACTCGGACACGCAGACCGCCCGGGGGAGCCTGGCGGCCCCGCGCAAAGTGCCTACCTTCATCCCTTCCCGCACCGGGGTAACGCAGGATTTTACCGCCAGCCCGTCCGCGATAACGGAACACTGCGCGCACTGGCCGTTAGCGCAGAAGATACCCTGCGGGGAGGAGTCTTTCTTGTGCAGGCTGAAGATCTTTATGCCGTTGGCGTAAAGCGCGCTCGAGATCATCTCGCCCTCGAGCCCGGTACAGGGCTTCCCGTCAAAAGTGAAGTTCACCGGGGGCCGCGCCTCCGGCTGGAGGATAGGGTGTTCGGTTATTCTTTCCATATGTTGCCGCGGGCATGGCCCGCCCGTCCTTTTTATTATATTACAATAAAAACCTTATTCTGCGGCGGAAAAGCGCGGGCGCAGGTAAGCGGCGCCCTATTGTTTGGTATAATAAAAAGGTACGGAGGGTACAATGAAAAAAATTATTCTTACTGCGGTTTGCGGCCTTCTGGCCGCCAGCGTTAACGCGGCCGATAAACTTAATTTTACGGACGCCGCGTTCTCTACCCAGCTCGGCACGGTAGTTTCCGCCCCGAAAGTGGAAGTTCCCGAAGCGGCCAAGCCCGTAAAGGCCAGGACCGGCAGCTACGTGCAGGTTTCCGGCTACGTCAACCTTAACGGGAACGGCTTCCTGCCCGGGACCACCGGCGGTTACACCACGGTAACTCTCAGCGGCTGGGCCACCTTCAGGGACTCCTCCGGGAAAGTTACCAGCAATAACGCCTACATAAACGTCCCGGCCTCCATGTGGATCTACCCCAACCAGTACGTCTTCCAGACCGTGTGGCCGAATGTGTATGTCCAGTTCTACCAGGACGGAAAGCCGGTGGGTTCAACCAGCATGTCGGGCAGCATTTCCGTTTCAGGGTTCCCGAGCTCCAACTTCGTCTCGCTGAGCGGCTCCGGCTACCTCAACGGCTCGATCTACGTTGAAGACGCGCAGTAAGCCGCAGGCCACGGCAATTACGGCGGCCTGCTGAAGGCCGCCGTTTTTATTTAGGATATACCTATGAAAATACTCGAAGGGAAAACGCTTTCGGAGGAAATACTGGGCTCGCTTACGGAGCGCGTAGCGGGGGTCAAAGCCCGTCTCGGGCGCCCGCCGTCCCTGGCGATAATAAATTATTTCGCGGACTCCCCGTCGGCGGTCTACGTAAAGAGGAAGATAGCCGCCTGCGAGAAACTGGGGATAACGGTAAACCTGTTCGCGCCAAGGGCGGAAGAAGGCTACCCGGCCTTCAAGGCCCTGCTGGCCCGGCTGGGAGCGGATCCGGCCTACGACGCCATCATGGTGGAACGCCCGCTGCCGGAAGGCTTTGACACGCTTGAAACCTGGGACGCGCTGCCGGCCGCCAAGGACGTGGACGGGCTCTCCTCGCTGAACATGGGCCGGCTTTTCCTGGCCAAAAAATTCCGGGAGATAGAGGCCGGCGGTTATTTTACCCCCTGCACGGCCCTGGCGGTGATACGCCTGCTTAAATTCCACAAGATAGACCCGGCCGGGCTTAACGTGGCCGTAGCCGGGCGCTCCGCGGTGGTGGGACGGCCCCTCGCGCAGATGCTCACGTCTCTCGACGCGACGGTAACGCTGTGCCATACCCGCACAAAGAATACCGGCGAAATATTCAAGCGCGCGGACCTTATAGTGACCGCCGCCGGCAAGGCGAAGTGGCTTAAGAAAGAACTGCTGCCGCCGGATGCCACCGTCATAGACGTGGGGACCAATTTCGACGAGAACGGCAAGATGTGCGGCGACGCCGACTTAGAGGACATCAAGGACACGGCCGCGGCCGTTTCCCCGGTCCCCGGCGGAGTGGGCCCGGTCACGCTGGCCTGCCTGATAGAGGCCTCGGTCAAGGCCGCCGAACTGGCCCCGAAAACGGAAAAGGGAGAGATAATATTCACATGAAAAAAATATTTTATCTTGCGGCGGCGTTCCTGATGGCGGCCGCACTCCACCTGCCCTCCTTCGCACAGGAAGAGGGGGGCGGACAGCAGACGGAACAGGCCGCCGCGGCCCCGGATAAGCCCGCGGAGAAACCGGCGCCGAAGAAGCCGGCTAAAAAAGCCAAGGCCAAAGCCAAGGCCAAGACCAAAGCCAAGGCGAAGAAGAAAAAGAAAAAGCCCGTTAAGCCGGCCTCCGAATACAAGTTCGAATCCGTAGAAGGCGCGCAGTCCTATAAATTCGACAAACGAGCCAACCCGATAGTGAAAAAGAAGAAAAAGACTTCCGCCGCGAAAGGAAAAGGCAAAAAATCGGCCGCGGCGGCAAAACTGAAACCCGCGAAACCGATCGGCGAAGAGGACCAGCCGCAGGGGCAGGGAGGCCAGTAATGGCGGACCTCCTGGTCAAACTTTACGACCTGCCCTCCTCCGCGCAGCCGGTTGAAAAGCTGCGCGAAGGCGGCGTGGACATCCGCCGCGCTATAGGCCCGGAAAAGCACGCCGTAATGGACTGGGTGGAGAAAAAGTTCTCCCGCGCCTGGGCTTCCGAATGCGACGTGGCTTTTTCGGCCCAGCCGGTGACCTGTTTTATAGCCGTAAAGGAAAAACAGGTGGTCGGTTTCGCCTGTTACGATTCCACCCTTAAAGGTTTCTTCGGCCCCATCGGCGTGGATGAAAGCGCGCATAAAAAGGGGCTGGGGAAAGCCCTGCTGATACGCACGCTGGAAGCCATGCGCGACGCCGGCTACGGCTACGCCGCCATCGGCTGGGCCGGGCCCGTGGAATTCTTCAGGAAGACCGTAGGCGCCACCGTGATAGAAGGCTCCGAGCCGGGCGTTTACAGGAACCTGGTGAAGGCCGGCCCGCGGGAGCAGGCCCGCTAAGCGGATGAAGATCCCCCACGAATGGCACAGGTCCCTTTTCCGGAATTCGTTCTATAACCCCGCCTCCCCGGCGGCGGTCGCGAAGGCGCCGGCCGAAGCCGCTTTCGTGCTGAAACAGCTTAAATTAAAAAAAGGCTCCGCCCTGCTGGACCTGTGCTGCGGCCCGGGCCGCCACGCCGTGGAATTCGCCAAAAAGGGGCTGGCGGTCACAGGCTACGATTTCTCCGGGGAATACCTGGCGGAGGCGGCCGCGCGCGCGAAGAAAAAAAAGGTCTCCCTGCGCCTGGTACGCGGCGACATGCGGCGGCTGAAGTTCCGGGGCGAATTCGACGCGGCCGTGAACCTGTTCACCAGCTTCGGCTATTTCCAGAAATTTTCCGACGATATAAAAACGCTGAAGGGCGCCGCCCGCTCCCTGAAACCCGGGGGCCTCTTCCTGATAGACGTGGTCAACGGCGGCTTCGTCCGCAAAAATTTCCGCCCGCGGGACTGGGTAGAGCTGGAGGATTATTACCACCTGGAAGAGGCCAAAGCCGGTCCCGACGGGGTATATAATGCCTGGACGAGGATCCCCAAGAACGGGGGAAAGATCCTGACGCGCCGCTTTTTCAGCCGCCTTTACGACAAGGAACGCCTGGGCGCGGCGCTCCGGAAGGCGGGCCTTTCCCCGCTTAAATACTGGGGCGGCTTCAGCGGCCGGCCGCTTACGGACAAAACGAACCGCCTTATTATCCTGGCGCGGAAGAACTGAGCCGATGCCCGGCGAAAAACAAGAGAATACCGGAACTCCGGGCCTGGAGGTCATAGGCGTCCTGGAATCCTGTTTCCGGGAAAAGTTCGGGACCCCGCGCCAGCCG
Organism: bacterium; assembly: GCA_021845705.1. GTDB lineage: Bacteria > Elusimicrobiota > Elusimicrobia > Elusimicrobiales > UBA9959 > UBA9959. Next base: position 255 of record JAJZVJ010000007.1, on the reverse strand, counting down.
CACCTCGTGCCCGGCTCTTTCGCCCGGCTTAAGATACATTCCCGGTACTCGCCCGAACATTCCCTGGCCGGCTTGTCGGAATTCAGCCACGTCTGGCTCCTGTCCTGGTTCCACCTGAGCACGAACAAGACTTTTCACCCGAAGATACACCCGCCCAGGCTCAGGGGCGGCAAGATAGGCGTCTTCGCCTCGCGTTCGCCCCACAGGCCCAACCCGCTGGGCCTTTCACTCACCAGACTTGTGCGCGTGGAAAAA
>JAJZVJ010000293.1 GCA_021845705.1 bacterium | reverse complement strand
GGCGAACGGTTCCGCCGCGCCCTCCGTCTGCGGCTCCAGGAGGTCCCTGAGGTTCTGCGAACCCTCCGGGAGGAAATCATAGCCTGAAAATTCCGCCGCGGCCGGATTGGCCTTTATTATATTGCCCGCTTCGTCGGTGATTATTAGCGGGTCCGGCATGTTCTCAAGCACCGAATCCAGGTATTTTTTAGAGACCGTAGTCTCCGAAAGGCCCCGGCTGAGCTTGTTGAAGCTTACCGCCACGTCCCCCAGCTCGTCGCGCGAGATCACCGGCACGAAAAAATCATAGTTCCCGTCCCGCACCTTACGTATGCCTTCCCGGAGCAGGTAGACCTGGCGCAGGATCACGCTGGCGAAAAGCGCTGAGAGAACCAGGGCAGTGGCCGAGATCAGCAGGGCCAGCATGGACAGTTGGAAAATGAGGTTCTTTTCCACTTTGCGCGCGGAAGTGAGCGGCAGCCCTACGCGGAGGTACCCGGAGTTCAGCTCCTCCTCGGCGAGGCCCTGGAAAAGGATGTCTTCTCCGGAAGAGTGTTTGCGCGCCGGAACGGGGATGACGGCGTCCACCACCTCTTCGCCGTTATGGATAACTCGGTCGAAAACGGGCGACTTTGAGCGGACCCCTTTTCTCATCAATGTGTCCGACAGTATCGTCCCCTTAAGCGCCACGTTGGAATGCGCCACTACGGTGCCGTCCGCCGTGACCATGCCGGAATAGACGGCGCCCGTCTTCTGGGCGAACGCGTGAAGGACCCGGATCCCGTCCAGTTCCTTTCTGCTGACGAAAGCCTTCCGGAAATCCGGCGCCAGGTCCGCCGCAGCGGAGGCCGCGGCTTCGGTGATCTCCGCGCTCATAGCCTCGGAGACGGCAAGTCCTGAAAAGTGAATGTTTATCAGAAAGGCGGAGCCTATCAGCAGAAGGATGAAAACGACTATCTTGAAATAGAGTTTCATGGGAAAAGATACCCGGCCTCTTTCAGAACGGCTGCGGGGAAGGTTATCCCTACTTTGGCCGCCGCGGTCGCGTTGAGGGTTATCTCGACCTTTTCAGGGTATAATGTTTCGGGCAGGGGGGCGCCTTTCTGAAAGGCGAGCGCGGCTTTGGCGGCGGTTTTTCCCATCTCCTCGAAACTAGTCCCGGCCGAGGCGACCGCCCCTTCCCGGGTCATGCTCCTGGTGGAGCCGTAAAACGGCATACCGTTGTCCCAGGAGAATTCGCGCAGGATCCTCAGGTTCTGCGGAGTGACGATCAGCGGATCAGGGGCCAGCCAGAGCGCGTCGGCCTCGCCCAGGGCCCGCCGGAGCGCGGCGGGGAGCGAATCCGGCCCTTTAAGGTGGTAAAAAACTATCTTGATGCCCTGGCGCGCGCCTTCATCTTTTATGAGCTGCGTTAAGGGGTTAGACTCGGTTATTCCCCATAAAATCCCGAGGCGCGTAAGCCCCGGCTGTATTTCTTTTAGTTTCGCGAACATCACCGGGAAATCAGGGGTCAGGCTGATCTTTACCGTCATGGGGTCTGGAGCCTGTTTCTCTTCAAAAATACCGGGGGCCATTGCGTAAACTACGCTGATCCCTTCCGGATGAGGGTAATCCGCCGCTTTCCCGCCGAAAGTTACAAGTATTCTGGTCTCGCCGCCCAGCCTGGGGCTTTTGGCGGATAGGTCATAATGCCTCACTTCGCCGCCGTACGCCGCCTGGAACGCGGAAAAAGCTTCCATATAAGCGCCGCTTTCCATGGAAAGCAACGCCACGGTTCCTTCAGACGAGGCTCCGTACGCCTGCGCGGCGCCTAAAAGTATTAAAAGCGGAAAGAGAATCTTTCGCATTTTCTTAAAACCGGTATTCGAAAGTGTACTCTATACGGCGGCCGGTGTAGAGCGGCAGGGCGGCTACAGTGCGCAGGCGCACATATTCCGGATAGAGCACGGAGCGGTCAGTCAGGTTCCTGACCGCCAGGACATGCCGCATACCGTTCTTCTCATATCCCAGGCTGGCGTCGGCCCAGAACTGGGGGACTATGAACCCGTTCAGCGACCGGTTCCTGCCGTAATCGTTAAAATTAGAGGCCAGGAAGAAGTCCCCCAGCCTGCGCGAGAAACCGCCTGAGACGGTATAGTAGGGAACGTACTTGAAATTCCACGAGGTTCCGCCGGTAACGGCGTGCTCGTCGCCGCGGCTCGCATCCTGGGCGGCCAGGGTCAGGAAAAGACGGGTCAGTTTTCCTTCGTAACGCCCTTCGATCTCAAGCCCGCTGGAATTATAGGAGGCCGCGTTGTTGTAGAAGTTAACGGCGGCATACGCGGTCCCGTCACGGGAAAAATCGCCCAGGTCGCGGTAGATGGTGTCCTTGTATTTCGTATAGTACGCGGTTACATGGCTGAAGAAGCTGCCGTGTGAAAAAAGGTAGGAAAGTTCCAGATTATCGGTCTTTTCCGGCTTCAGCCCGGGGTTGCCCAGCACCGTGACCGTGGACGGATAGAAATACTGCTCGAAAGGTGTCGGGGCGCGGAAGGACTGGCTGAAAAGGGCCTTAAGGCTTTCGCTTTCATTCAGCAGGTAGACAGCGGAGGCCCTGGAAGAGATATTATCCCCCATTTTTGTGTTATGCGTGTAGCGGGTGCCGGCCAGAAGCTTCCACTGCTCGCCGTCATAGCCGAATTGCGCGTGGCCCGAAATTTCGCTGCTGAGCCGGCCGCCCATGCTGTTGCCGCTCTCAAGAGTGTCGGTGTTGCTGTAATAGTTGCTGTAGCGTTTCACGTAGCGGTATTCGTAGGTGGTGCCGTACTCCGTATACAGATTACCGGAAAGTCCGGTGCGCCCGCTCAGGGTGTTGACGAAGCGCGAGCCGACTATGTCCGAGCGTACGTTATCGGCGGCGTCGCGCGGGATACTGCGCCGCTGCCAGTCGTAGGTCATGAAATATTTAAGCTCTCCCCAGGAGGGCGTGAAGACATGGGAATAACTGGCCAGTGAAGCTTCCTTTGCCGCGTTGTAAAGTTCGCCGCTGTCCAGGGTCATAACGTTGCCCAGATAGGTCTGGTCGCTGCGGAAAGCGTTGATAAGAATAGTGTCGTTGCCCCTGTTAGCCGTGAAATTCAGGCTGCGGGCGTTTATGTAGTCCTTTACGGCGTTGACCGCGCCGTTTTCGTCGGAAAATTTGAACATGGGCTGGGCCTTGTCGTAGGAGTCCGCCGCCAGGGTATAGGAGGCGTTCGTGTCTTTCCAGGCGTAAAGTGCGTTGGCGCGCGCTACGTCCATATTGCCGCTGTAGCCGCCGGATGCGGAACTCAGACCGCCCCCGGCAAGGCCCAGTTCCGTTTCCCCCTTGCGGGGCTTGCGTAAAACAATGTTTATGGCGCCTGTAAGCGCGTTGGAGCCGTAAATAACTGACGCCGGGCCAAGCAGTACTTCGATGCGTTCTACCGAATCTATCCCTACCCGGTCAAGATCGCCTTCGCCGGTGACCGCGTTCCACATTGGGACGTTGTTGATCATGACCAGGACTTTGTTGGCGTAATGCTCCTGCAGCGCGCCGCGGATGGTAGGGATATTATGCATCAGATAGGTCCGCAGTACCGTTAAGCCCGGAACTGCTTCCAGCGCTTCGGAAACGGAGGCGAAATTATAAGCCTCTATCATAGCCCTGTCTATAACGGTTATATTGGAAACGCTGTTGAATACGGTCTCGGGCTTGTCCGAGGCAACGGTCAGGTTCTTGGCCTCTTCTGACATGAAACCCCAGAATTCGGAACTGTCTTCCTGGGCCAGCGCGGGCCTGGCGGCGGTGAATAAAAGCAAAGATAATAGTAACCGGGTCATTCTTCCCCCTGAAAACGGTGCGGCGCAGTTCTGTTCAGCGTCCGCGGGCCTGGCCGTCCGACGAGCATAGCTCTTGTTACGGCACGTCCATAGGCCTGGCCGTCTGATGAGCATAGCTCTTGTTACGGCACGTCCATAGGCCTGCGCGGAACGATGAAGATGGCGACCAGGTAGGCGATCACGCCGGGCAATATCGCCGTTGCCAGCAGCAGGAAGACAAAGACCAGGCGGAGCAGTACCGGGTCCACTTCGAAGTATTCGCCCAGCCCCCCCAGAACGCCTGCCAGCACTTTATTCTTGTCGCTGCGGTACAAACTCT
>JAJZVJ010000292.1 GCA_021845705.1 bacterium | reverse complement strand
GGGCGCGGCCGGCGTGGTCCCGGTGTAGGAATCCTTCGCGTCTATCACGCGGGCCAGGGTCTGCACCATTTCCAGGTAGAAATTCTCCAGGCTTTCGTAAAGCTTTATGTTCTCCAGCGTTATGGCCGTCTCGCCGGCGAGCAGCGTGAGGAACTTCAGGTCGTAGTCGGTGAAGGACTCTTTTTCGCGGGAAAGGTGCAGGTTCAGCACGCCGAACGGTTTGTCCTTCAGTTTGAGCGGGATGGCTATGAAGGGGTCCAGCTGCTCTTCTTTGCCGATGTAGTCCTTGTACTGCGTGTTCTGCTGCGGGTCGGTCACGAAGATGGTCTCCCCTGTCTGGAAGGCGCGGCCGGCTATGCCCAGGCCCGGCTTTATGCGGGTGTTCTCTATTACTTCCCTGGAGATGTTCTTGGAGGCGGCTATCTTCAGTTCGTCAGCCTGGGCATCGTAGATCATGAGCGAGCCGCGGGGGGAGCTTATCAGTTCGCAGGCGTTCTCCACCACGGTCCGGTAAAATTCCTCTTTTTTTATGGTGCCGGCGTTCACAATGCCTATCTCGTGGATAGTGAGCAGGCTGGTGAGCAGTTCGTCGAACTTGCCCCAGGTGGTTTTCAGGGAAAGCTCGGCGCCGCCGTTCTCCAGGGAGGGTTTTTCAAGGCGCAGGTCGTATATTTTGCGCAGCAGCGCGCCGACCACTAAAAGCAGTATGACTATGACCAGCGAAAGCAGGTATATCATTAGACAAAGAATAGCAAAAGACAACGTATAAAATCCATTAAAATGGATATCGTAGGGGGTGCGGGCCCGGAAGGGCGTCCGCCGCCGCGGCCGGTAACGTTTATTGTACAGGCAATCCTATAAAGTTTATAATTATCCTGATGAAACATACGGCTTTGCGGGTTCTTGTGTGCGGGGCTTCCGGGCGGATGGGCCGCGCGGTGCGCGCCGAAATAGAGAATTCCTCCGCTTTCGCGTTCGCTGGCGGGGTCGATTCCAGGGCCGGGTCCGGGACGGTTTCCCCGGCGGCTTTCGGGGAACTGCTCGCCGCCGCCGACGTGGTGGTGGATTTTTCCGCGCCCGGGGCCGCCTGCTCCTACGCGGCGGCCTGCGCCCGCGCCCGCAAACCCTTCGTTACCGGGACCACAGGTTTCTCCGCCGCCCAGCTCTCGGCCCTTAAGGCCGCCGGGCGCAAAACGCCGGTTTTCTTCTCGCCAAATATGAGCCCGGCCGTAAACCTCACTTTCGCGCTGGCCGCCCTGGCCGCCAGGCGGCTTGAAGGTTTCGATATCCACATCAGCGAGGCGCACCACGCCGCCAAACTGGACGCCCCCAGCGGCACGGCGCTGCGCTACGCCGACCACATCGCCCGGGCCACGGGAGGACGGCGCCCGCCTATAACCAGCGTGCGCGCGGGGGACATAGTGGGCGACCATGCCGTGCTGTACGCCGGACCGCATGAGCGCGTGGAAATATCGCACATGGCTCATTCCCGCGCCGTTTTCGCGGCCGGGGCGCTTAAAGCGGCTGCCTGGCTGGCCGGCCGCAAGCCGGGTTTTTACGATTATTTCGACCTGCTGGACCTGAAAGGCCCGGAGATCACGCGCTGAAACCGCTTTCCGGGCGGCGGCGCGCCGGGGGCTGAAGGGAAATTTATGAGTAAAATAGAGCTTTTGAACTGGTTGCTTTTCGCGGTGGGGCTGCTGGCCCTGCTGGTGGTTTATGTCGCCTACCGCAAGAGCTCGGAGATCATACAGCCGGCCCGCAGCGGCGCCCTGGTGAATACCCCGGACCAGTACAGGCTGGCGCATGAGACGGTGGAGTTCGCCACGGCCGACGGCGTGCGCCTTAAGGGCTGGTACATCCCCGCCGTGGGCGGCGAGAGCGGCTGCTCCATAATTTTCTGCCACGGCTGGGGCTCCAACCGCGGGGAACTGCTGCGCGACACCTGCTTCCTGGCCGAGCACGGCTTCAACCTCCTCTATTTCGATTTCCGCGCCTCCGGCGAGAGCAAGGGGTCGGTTTCAAGCGTGGGCTATCTTGAAACGCGCGATTTTGACGCGGCTTACGAGTTCCTAAAGGTGAACCGCCCGCACGCCGTGGAAGCGGTGGGGGTGTTCGGCACCTCCATGGGCGGTTCGGTCGCGGTCTACGCGGCGGTAAAATATCCCGAGCTGGTCTGCCTGCTGGCGGAGAACACCTTCCTTTCGTACCAGCGGGTGGTGGCCAACTGGAGCTGGCGCCGCCTGAAAACGCCTTATTTCCCCCTTGTGGCGCTTACCCTGTTCTTCGTGAGGCGCAAACTTAAGGCGGACCCCGAGCCCTACAGCCCCAGGTTCAACGTGGAGAAACTGAAGATCCCGGTAATGTTCATAAACGGCGACCACGACGACCTGGTGCCGCTGCCCGACGCCGAGGCGCTGTACGGCATGTGCCGGTCCGAGAAAAAACAGATGTGGGTGATAGCGGGGGCCTCGCACGCGAAATGCGCCGAGGTGGGCGGCGAGGTCTACCGCAACAAAGTGACCGCTTTCTTCCGGGAAAACCTGCGCGAGCCGGCCCGGGAAAAGGCCGCGTAAGCGGTTCCCGGGAAAAAATAAAAAAACTATTGCATTGCCCGTCGGCATAATGTAACATTTACCTAACATCCCCGACGGGGATGAAATTCTGCCCCGGCGGTAAAGCGGGGGGAAGTATAACGGAGGAAGTAAAAATGGCAGAAATGATACAGAAAGTCGGTCTTAAGCGGGAGAAGGGTTTCCTTTATTTCATAGACAAAGCCGGAGACATCTCCTGCGCAGTCATGGCCCGCGGCAAAAAGAAAGGCGGCAAAGCCAAGAAAGCCGTGAAGGTCGGAATAAAGAAAGAGAAGGGCTACCTCTACTTCATTGACAAGAAAGGCAATGTGTCCCGCGCCATAATGAAGAATTCCGGAAAGAAAAAGAAATAATAATTTCTTTTCCTTGACGAACCGCCCGGCCCAAAGCCGGGCGGTTTCTATTTTAGCCCGCCCGCGGGAAGCGGTTCCGGCGGGCGCTTTCCTTTTGTACAATATCCTTAATGAAAATATTCCTTACGCTTATGCTGGCCGCCGCTCCCGCCTGCGCCGGCTGGGGCGCGGCCGAGAACGCCGCCGTCTCTGCGCTGGCGGCCTCCCGCTCCGGGATCTGCGTTATAGGCGGCGCGCCGCTGCTGGAGCTGCTAGCCGCGCGGGACAAAGCCTCCCTTCCTTTAACCATAGGCGGGGTGGATTTCCTGGCCTCCGTGGTTTTCGACGCCAACTGGGACACCTGGGTAACGCTTAAGCCCGCCGGCGGCGCCCTGGGCGCCGGGGCCTGGAAAGAGACCGACCTGGCCCATGGCGCGCTCTATAAGTATAAAGACCTAGAGCTTAAGCTGGCGGAAACGGCAGGGACGGTGTCGGTGGAGACCGCCGCGGGAGAAAAGAAAGAATTTTCCGTGAACGGGCTTTTCGACAAGCTTTACAGCGAGTCTATGAAAGTGACCTTCGGCGGGGCCGTGACCTACGCCGTTTTCCGCAACCTGGAGCCGCTCAGCGAGGTCGAGGGGACCGTAACTTTGCGCGTGGGTTCCGACGGGCTGTATTATTACTCGCTTACCGGCGCCAGCCAGGTAGCTGCGGCCCCGCGCTGGCTGCTGGCCGTGAACGGGGTGCTTTACGGCCTGCGGGTGGAGGAAGCTTCCCTTCTTTTCGTTTCCAAGCCGATAGAGATGGCTGAACCGGCCTTGCCGGCCGAACGGGCGCGCGCGCGCTGAGCGCCCGGCGCAAAAAAGTGGCGGCCTTTAAAAGCCGCCCTTTTTTTTATCCGGCCGCGCCGGGTTACTGTCCGTCGTCCGCGCCGAAGCCGCCGCCTCTCTCCCCGCCGCGGTTCTTTCCGCCGCCACTCTGGCCCGCGTCATTCCCGCCGCCGCCCTCGCGCTTAATGAGTTCTTCCCTGCATGTTTCCGTAAGCTCGTCCTGGTGTTCCTTGAGGCAGGCCTTGATACCGCCCTGGCCCGGCGCGAGGTCTTTGCAGAAGCTGGCTATGTCGGAGGAGCACGGGTTGTTCTTCAGCAGGGCTTGTTTTCGCTTCGCCATATCGGCCTTGCAGGCGCCGGAAAGCTCGTCCTCGTGTTCCTTAGATCG
>JAJZVJ010000291.1 GCA_021845705.1 bacterium | reverse complement strand
AGGAACGTGGGAGGTGAAGCGCTTGAAAAGGCCATGAGAGCCGTTTTTCAGCGCCAGAAAGACGTGGGCTACCTGTTCGCCGGCTCAAAGCAGCATATAATGGCCGACATGGTATTGAATAAGAATAAGCCTTTTTACAAAATGGGGAAGGTTATTTTCCTGGGCAAGATCCCTTCGGGCGAACTCGGTTCTTTTATCTCCGCCAAGTTCGGGGCTTCGGGTAAAACTCCGGACGCCGGAACCACGGAGGAGATCTTAAAGGTCTCACGGGCGATCCCGTATTATACGCTGCATTTATGCCATGAAATCTGGAGCGGCTGCGCGGACATGAAAAACGTGCCGCGCTCCGCGGTGGCCGAAGCTGTCGCCAGGATCGTGCAGGGGCTGTCGCCTATGTTCCTTTCAATGTGGGATTCCCTGGCGCTTTCGCAGCGGAAACTGCTGCGGGCTATGGCCCTGGCGCCCGAAGCTGACTTGTTCTCAATGGGGTTTATTAATTCCTACCGCCTCGGTTCGGCCTCCTCCGTGCAGAAATCGGAGGCTCTTTTGCTGGCCAAAGGCCTGCTTGAGAGGGAAGACGGCGCCGCGGTGTTTTCCGATATCTGGTTTTGCGAGTGGATCCGGAAGAAAGGGTAAGGGGGATAGGGACGCTGGTGCTTTGACAGTCTACAGCAGCTGATGGTTGGACGAACTATTGCGGCCATCGCGTTTTTATAGGGGAGGGGTCAGGTTTTTACTTCTGACCTTGCAGCAGGGATGCGGGGATGTCTGTTGCAGATATTTAGGAAAACAGACACAAGGAAACGGCATATGGAAAAGAAAAGACCGGAATATAGGAATAAACCGGACAGGCGTAAGAGACCGGTTTTGAAGGCTGTAGGCCGCGCCGGCAATTCCGCGGGTTTGCGCGGGCTGGCCGGGTTTCTCATGCGTCTGCCTTGCAACCGGAATAACTCCGATAAGCTTGGCGTTTACGAAAGCCAGCGTGTATATACCGCTTATTTCAGGGAGGTCTACAGGTGACTGCCGCTAATCCGTATCTGGCGCTTATACGGGAACTGCGCCGCAAAAAGGTGCGCTTTCTGTTGGTGGGCGTATTCGGCATAAACCATTACGCACCCGGCCCTGCGTACGCGTTTTCAACCCTGGATTGCGATATTCTGGTTGAGCCAGTTCCAAAAAATTTGCTCCGCGCGCTGCTGATACTGGCGGCGTCCGGTTACTTGATAGAAACCAACGGCGAGCCGCTGGGTAAACCTGACCTCTGGCTTGCGGAAAGAATTATCCGCAATAGAGCGTCAGTAGCCGCTGTAAAAGATAAAGCAGCCCAGATTGACATCCTGACCCGCGTTTCGGGCTATCCGTTTTCCAGACTTTACGCGGCGAGGCGGCTGTTTAGGGCCGGCGCAACGTCCGTGCCGGTGGCAAGTCTGGCGCATCTGCTGGCGTCAAAAAAGATATGCGGACGAAAGAAAGATATTGAATTTCTGCGCATATACAAGGCCCGGTTAGGGAACGCAAAATAATGGGGACGGAGCCTGGATTTTAGCGGCGGTTTATGAAATGAAGATGTTACTACGTGCGGCTGTCGCGGCGTTATGCCTGTTCCTTGCGCAGGCGGCGGCGGCCCAGAAAACAGCGGGGAAGATGACCGTGCTCGGGGACGCGGCGGATTTTGCCGCCGCCAGCTCCAGCATGGCGGCGTCCGGCTATGCCCTGGACGGCGCCCTGGCCGGGGTGGCCTACAGCACTTCGGGGGCGGGGAGCATAGGCCTTGAGTCGGGGTTTTACTCCAAGCTGGTAGTCGGTATGCCGGGGTTCGACTATTCTCCGGGGACCAGCAGCTACGCCTTAGTATGGGCCGGGGGGGGTAACCCGGCGGGCACTACCTATAACCTTTTTGTCTCCACCTGGGCTCAGGCCGACCCCTATATGGTCTATTATTCCACGGACATGAACGGTTACCCGGTGGAGACGCTTGCGCCTAATACCAGCTTCTATAATTTTGCAGTAGCCAACTATATGGAGGGGGATTATTCGGCCCCCGCCTCCACCACTTCGGTAACGCTCGCGGTAGCGCCTTCTACCGGCGCGCTTACCATTGCCGACGCCGGGCATAATACGCTGGGCCTTTCATTCGCCGGCTTTGAGAATCCGCCGCCGGTCCCGGACCTGAACTGGACGAACCCCATTAACCTGCCGGCAGCGCGCTACGGCCTGGCCTCGGTGGTGTACGGCACCCATGTTTTCATCTCCGGCGGCTTCGACGGGGTGTATGTTTCCAGCGCGGTGCTGCAAGCTCCTTACGCGCCCGACGGCACCGTCGGCGCTTCCCAGACCATAGGTTTTATGCCGGCCGGGCTTTACGGGCACCAGATGATTGCGGCGCGCGGCAGGCTTTATATCCTCGGCGGCTATTCCGGTACCGGTTCCCGGGATGAAGTCTGGTCGGCCGATATTTCATCCACCGGTGCTCTTGGCAAGTGGGAGGCTGAACAATCGCTGCCCGACAGGATGTATTTCCACGCCGCGGCGCTTATAGCGGGCCGGATCTACGTCTCCGGCGGCTATAAGAGCGGCTCGGGAGTGCTTGGAAGTTCTTATTCTTCCGCCATAGGCGATGACGGAACCCTGGGCGCCTGGGCTACTCTTGGGCCAATGCCGGCGCCGCGCTACGCGCATTCCATGACCTTCCTGCCCGGCAGGCTTATAATAGCCGGCGGCAACGACGGGGCTTCAGCCAGGAGCGAGGTGTGGAGCTGCCCTTTCACACCCGGCGGGCAGCCGAACGGGGCCTGCGCGGCCTATACGCCGCTGCCTTCACCGCGCTACGGGCATATGGCGGTGGCGGTCGGCGACAGGATATACCTGATAGGCGGCAATAACGGTTCGGCGGCGCAGGCACAGGTATTTATCACCAGCGTGCCTGCCGCCGGCAGCAACCCCTGGGAGGCGGCCGGGTCCCTGCCGCAGCCGCGCCAGTTCGCCGGCGCGGTGGCAGTAGCCTCAAAACTCTGGGTCTTCGGCGGGTCAGGCGGCACGGCGGCTTCCGATCTTATCTATTCCTCCCAGTTCCGGGGCACGGAATATGTGGCTGAAATAGCCGAGGATGCTGTTTTCACTTCCGGAGTCAGATCCTCGGGCTGGAGCAGCAGCCCCAGGGCCGCTTTCGGTGACCTGCTTCCGAGTTCAACATATTATTTCCGCGCCAAGGCCAGGAACTGGACCGGGATAGAAACGGCTTATTCCCCGGTAGGCTCCACCATCACGTACGCGGCCATCCCGGGCACCGCACCGTGGACGAACGTGGGCGTGGACTCGGCTACGGTCAACTGGCTGCCGAACGGAAATCCGGGCGGCTACAACTACGAGGTGTTGTATTCCACCTCTCCGGATTTCGGCGCTTCTACCTCCGTCGTTACGGCCGCCACCACTTTACCCGTCGCCGGCTTGTCGCAAAGTACTACTTATTACGCGAAAGTCAGGGTGAACGCCCCCTCCGTCCGCTTCTCGCGCTATGCGGACCTGCCGCCGGTGCGGACTTCTTTCAATCCCGCGCTTGACGTTGCCAGCCCTACTATAAACAGCCTGCCGGCGGACTTCGCCGGCTGGAAAAGCACCAATACTTTCCCCGCTAATTTCAGTTTTACGGATGTGGGCGCTTCCGGCATAGCCAAGTTCCAGCTCCGGGTTTCAACAGGCAGTCCCCAGGTTGTGGTAAAGAACTGGCAGGACGCGGTTACCGGGATAAACCAGCCTTCCTACAACGCCGGCGTTCCGCTGCCCGAGGTTATCTGGGACGCCATGCTGGAAGGCCCTTCGAATTATATCTCCGTGCGCGTTTACGACAATTCAGGGAATTATACCGACTCCGTATCCTCTTTCAGCGTTGTAAAGGACAGCACGCCCCCTTCCATAAGCGTGCCGTACGCGGCGCTGGCCCCTGCGGGCTGGCAGACGGATTACCCCGGCAAAGTTACTGACCTGCGTTTCGACGACGCGCTCTCGGGCCTGGCCAGGGTGCAGTACAGCGTCAGCACCGGCAAGCTGTTCGCCGACGGCGGGGTAATACCCTGGACGGATATAGGGCCCCTGAATTCTACCGCTACCCTTACCAGCGGGGATACCTGGTACCAGACCGACCTGACTTAC
>JAJZVJ010000290.1 GCA_021845705.1 bacterium | reverse complement strand
CGCTTCCGGCTGTCGCCCTCCGCGCTTACGAAAGCGTCGGGCTCCGAGGTGGTTTTGCTAACCCGATCCGCCTGACAGGGCCTGTGGCAGCAAAAGGAGGTTCCGCGCTGGACCCGGGAAAAAATAAACCTTTGACACCGGCGGGACCTTTTGTTATAATAAATCTGTGGTTAACTGCGGCAACGCCGCGGTTTCTTTGAAAAAGCAGTTTTTATTACGCCGCCGCGTTCTTCGGAATACGGGCGGCGGCCCTATAGATGAAGCGGCCTTGATTCCCTTCACCTGCGGGCTTAATCATAGAAACTTAAAATATTGTTTTAACATTACCGGAGCTGAAAAGTTCCGGCGCGGTTTGTCCGTCTGTTTTTTACCGCGGAACCCCCGGCGTCACGACCGGGCGTTTCCCGTCGGAACGGATAAACCAATGCTGGTTAAGGCGCCGTGCCCGGAGCGAAGCTCGCGGGACGGCCAAGGAGCGGACTGACATGACTGAAGAAAATAAAGAAAACACTGCGCCCGCGGCGAAGCCCGAAGTGCAGGTTCTGCCGGTGTCACATAAATTTCTGATAGGCCAGAAGATCGGGATGACCCAGATCTTCGACGCCGCGGGCTCCCTTCACGCCGTCACCGTCGTGAAGACCGGGCCGTGCCGCGTGGCCTACACCCGCACCAAGGAAAAAGACGGCTACCAGGCCGTCTGCCTGGGCATCGGGCACAAGACCGAGAACCGCGCCAACAGCGCCGAGAAGGGCCTTGCCAAGAAGCTCGATATTAAACCCATCAGGCACCTTAAGGAATTCCGCGTGGCCGACCTGGCCGGCGCGGCTCCCGGGCAGACCGCCAGCGTGGAGCGCTTCGCCGAGGGCGAGTTCGTGGACCTGCAGGCGATAAGCAAGGGTAAAGGTTTTGCCGGCGGCATGAAACGCCACGGTTTCCACGGCGGCGCGGCCTCCCACGGCGCCTCGGACAGGGAAAGGGCCCCGGGTTCCCTGGGTTCCCGCCGCTCGCTCGGGCGCGTGCTTCCCGGCCAGCGCATGGCCGGCCATATGGGCGTAGACACGGTTTCCGTACAGAAAGTGAAGATAGTAAAGATCATCCCCGAAGAGAACATGATACTGGTGAACAGCGGCATTCCCGGGGCCAACGGCAGCATGGTCTATATCACGCTCACCAACAAGAAGGTGACCGCGCACAAGGCCCAGCTTGAATCCAGGAACAAAGTAAAGAAGGACGCGGCCAAGGGCGCGGCCAAGAAGCCCGCCGCCAAGAAGTAAGGCGCCCTCTTAAGGAAAAACTATGGAAACAAAACTTTTAGACCTGAAAGGCAAAGAAGTCGGAAAATTCGACCTGCCGGAAGGGCTTTTCTCCGTAAAGCCCGATTCCTGCTTCATACACGAGGTCATGAAGTATTACCTCGCCAATAAGCACCGCGGCACCGCCTGCACCAAGACCCGCGCCGAGATCTCCGGCGGCGGCAAGAAGCCCTGGAAGCAGAAAGGCACCGGGCGCGCCCGCGCCGGTTCCACCCGCTCGCCGATCTGGCGCAAAGGCGGCGTGGTGTTCGGCCCCAAGCCCCGCTCTTTCCGCCAGTACCTGCCCATACAGAAGCTCCGCCAGGCCCTGATCGAGGCCCTCTCCGCCCGCGCCGCCGACGGCGCCGTGCTGGTCATGGAGAACCTGGCCCTTGAAGCGGCCAAGACGAACTCCCTTAACGGCCTGAGCAAGGCTCTTAACGCCAAGAGCGTGCTTTTCGTGACCGATAAGATGGACAGCAACTTCAAAGTCGCGTCGCGCAATATGTCGGATTTCGGATGGTGCCTGGCCAACAACCTGAACGCCTACGAAGCCATGCGCAACGAGCGGCTGGTTTTCACCAAGGCCGGGCTTAAACAGCTCGCCGACAGCGTCAAGGAGGCCAAATGAACTTTGCCGAAGTGCTCATTTCTCCCATACTCAGCGAAAAAAGCGTGATAGCGAAAGACACGCAGAACCGCTATACCTTCAGGGTCAACCCCAAGTCCAACAAGAGCGAGATCAAGAAGGCCATAGAGACCCTTTTCAAGGTCAAGGTTACGGCGGTACGCACCGCCAACCTTCCCGGCAAACTGCACAAAGTGGGCCGCTACGAAGGATACCGCTCGGACTGGAAAAAAGCGGTCGTCACCGTTAAAGCCGGTCAGAAGATAGACATGACCGATCTGCCTAAATAAGGCGGAAACAGCAAGCTATAGCGAACCCTTATAATTCAGCGAACAGTGTAGCGAAGCGACACAGTTCAGAGGAACAGGAAAGATATGCCAATTAAATCATACAGACCCTATACCCCCTCGCGGCGCACGATGCAGATCGCCGATTTCTCCGAGATCACGAAGACCGAGCCCGAGAGGAAGCTGGCCACCGGCATGCGCAAGCACGGCGGCCGCAACAACACCGGCATGGTCATGGTCCGCCACCACGGCGGCGGCCACCGCCGGCGCTACCGCGACATCGATTTCAAGCGCGAGAAGTACGGCGTGCCCGCGCGCGTCGCCGCGATAGAGTACGATCCCAACCGGAACGCCCGCATCGCCCTGCTGTTCTACGCCGACGGCGACAAGCGCTACATACCGGCCCCCCTGGGCCTCGGCGTGGGCGCTTCCGTCATGAGCGGCCCCAAGGCCGAGATACGCCTCGGGAACGCGCTGCCGATGACCAATATCCCCGACGGTACCTTCATCCACGCCATAGAGATGATCCCGGGCAAGGGAGCGCAGTTCGTGCGCGCGGCCGGCACCCAGGCCCAGCTGATGGCCAAAGAAGGCGACTACGCCCTGGTCAAGATGCCGTCCGGCGAAATACGCAAGGTGCTCAAGGCCTGCCTCGCTACCATAGGCCAGGTCGGCAACATAGAGCACAACACTATCACCCTCGGTAAAGCGGGACGCCAGCGCCACATCGGCGTGAAGCCCACCGTGCGCGGCGGAGCCATGAACGCGGTAGACCACCCCCTGGGCGGCGGCCGCGGCCGGTCAAAGGGCAACAATGTGCCCCGCTCCCCGTGGAACCAGCCTTCCAAGGGCTTTAAGACCAGGACCAAATCCAAGATCTGGGGCTGGATGATAGTGGCTGACAGGCGCAAGTCGAATAACGCGTAACGGAGGAATATAATGAGCAGATCATCTAAAAAAGGCCCTTTCGTCGACCAGAAACTTCTGGCCAAAGTGCAGGCAGCCGTGCAGTCCGGGGATAAACGCCAGATAAAGACCTGGGCCCGCGCCTGCACCATAACCCCCGAATTCGTAGGGCAGACGCTTATGGTCCACAACGGCCGCAAGTTCCTGCCGGTGTACGTGACAGAGCGGATGGTAGGGCACAAGCTGGGAGAGTTCTCTTTCCCCAGGCTCTTCAAGGGCCACGGCCAGTCGCATACCAAAGAAGCGAATGCTCTTACCTAAGGGATAGAGAGCCGGAAATCGAGAAACTGAAACGGAGAAATTTATGGAAGCTAAATGTCATCTCAGGTACCAGCGCTTCGGCCGCCGCAAGGTAGCCCAGCTGCTTGACGCGGTGCGCGGGAAATCCCTCTACGAGGCGGACGGCATACTGCAGAGCCTTCCCAGGATAGCTACCGATATCGTGGGAAAGGCGATCAAGTCCGCCGGCGCCAACCTCTCGGTGAAGCTCGGCCGGAAGGTCGACCTGAAATCGATCTGGGTCACCGAAGCCAGCGCCGACCAGGGCCCGATGAAAATGCTGAAGCGCGTGCAGCCCGGCCCCCAGGGCCGCGCGATGCCTTTCAAGCGCAAGATGTGCCACATCAACGTCACGGTTTCGGACACCAAGGAGCGGAAATAATATGGGTCAAAAAATACATCCCAGGGGTTTAAGGCTCGGCTACATCCAGGACTGGCAGTCCCGCTGGTTCTCACCCAAGAAGATGCCGGAACTGATCCGCGAAGATTTCGAGATAAGGCTCATGGTGACCGAAAGGTTCCAGATGGCCTCCGTCAGCTGGGTGGACATCGAGCGCGCCGGGGCTTACCTCAAGGTGACCATCCATACCGCCCGCCCCGGCGTAGTGATCGGCCGCAAAGGCGCGGATATAGAGAACCTCAAAAAAGACGTGGAGCGCCTTACCCGCCGCAAGGTTTTCATTAACGTTTCGGAGATAAAGA
>JAJZVJ010000289.1 GCA_021845705.1 bacterium | reverse complement strand
GCATTTTGGCCGTCCATACCAACTCTTTAAGCCTCATACCGGCAGGCAGCGTCGAAAGCCAGTATTTAGCCGGCTCCGCCTCTCCCTTCGGCCACTCAATAAGCAGCCACTCCTCGGCGCGGGGCTGTCGCCTCTGTTCGTCCCTATGCGCGGGACGCACCCGAACGGCCGCAAAGCGGGAAACCAGCTTCCCGTTACTTCCCTCCCGCCAGTAAATCTTTTCCCAAGTCCTCTCGGCAAGCCCCTGCGCCAACGCTTTCACGCTCACCGGATTATGCCCCGGTCCTCGCCGCAGGCGCTTTGGCAAAGGCCCCTTCTTCCCGCGCGGCTTCCCATACAATATCGTATTGAGCCCCGGGGCCGCTGCGCACATTTGCCTTCTCAGGGGCCACGCTCAGTATATTCTCCGCCATAGCCATGCCCGGAAGGAATAGAACGGAGAGGAATAGAAGTCTGAAATTCATAATATCCTCCTTTTAACGCCCGCGGCGCTGGCGTTCACATATAGTATAGCCCCGCGTGGAGTCTTTACTATCGCTTTTTTGTTGCGGGCCCGGGAACGGCCGCCCCGGAAACGGCAAAAAACCCTCTGTGATATAGTAAAATATAATCAATAAGGCTTTCCGCCCCGGAAGCGGAAAAGTCCGTGTTTTATTTCCCTGGAGGATACAATGAGAATACACATAGTGGCCCGCAAAATAAAGATGACAAAGCCGGTGAAGGATTTTATCGAATCCAAGCTTTCCAAGCTTCACGAATACCTGGACAATATAGTCTGGGCCCAGGTCATAGTTTCAGTGGAGAAGAAGATCCACGCCGCAGAGGTTATCGTGCACGCCGGCCACCAGACCATGAAGGCCGCCGCCGCCACCGACGAGATCTATTCCGCCATCGACAAGGCCATGGATAAGATGGAAGTGCAGATCAAGAAGTACAAGGAGCGCTTCACCGACCACCACGCCACCGAGAGCGTGGATATGAACGAGTTCACCACGCTGGTGGGGCCCGAGATCCGCTTCTCCGTAGTGAAGGACGTCCCGCTCAAGCCGATGAACAAGGAAGAGGCCGTGATCGAGATGGAGAAGCTCGGCTACAACTTCTGGGTGTTCCAGGTACGCGGCTCCAAGCAGATGCAGGTGGTCTTCAAGCGGCTCGACAGCACCTACGGCCTGCTGCAGCCGGTAAAGAAATAAACCCGCTTACATGACCCAGCCGGAGAAAAAAACTGGCAAGTTCCTTACGGTCAGGGAACTGATCAAGTCCCGTGGCAAGATACTGGGGCTCAAGCCGGTTTTCGGCGCGAAGAACCTGGGGCGGAAGATAACGGTCAGCGAAATAAACCGCCCCGGGCTCGCCATCGCCGGACACATGGAGCAGTTCCGCTCCGAACGCATCCAGATAATAGGGCAGGGCGAATATGCCTACTGCCAGAAAGAGGACCAGCGCAAGGTCCTGGCCAACCTGCAGAAGATGCTGGCGGCGCCGGATATCCCCTGCGTTATAGTGACCGGCGGCCTGAAGCCGCTCCCGGCCATAAAAAAGGCCTGCGCCAAGGCCGCTATCCCGCTCTTGACCACCACTTCCGACACCTCGGCCTTCATCCGGGAACTGACCATGTTCCTGGACGACCAGCTGGCCGCCATCACCTACGTGCACGGCGTGCTGGTGAACGTGTACGGCCTGGGAGTCCTTATACAGGGCGACTCCGGCGTCGGAAAATCGGAATGCGCGCTGGAGCTCCTGAAGCGCGGCCACATCCTGATAGCGGACGACGTGGTGGAGGTCAAGCGCCGCATCGGCTATATGCTGGTGGGCAACTCCCCCAAGAATATAAAGCATTACATGGAAGTGCGCGGGCTCGGCATTATCGACGTCGAGCTGCTCTTCGGCATAGGCTCCACCATGGACCAGTCGCTGATAGAGATGCACGTCAAGCTCGAGAGCGTGTCCTCCGGCACGCTCGGGACTTACGACCGCACCGGGCTCGCCACGGCCGAGGTGCAGATCCTCGACGTGCCCGTGTCCTCGCTCCGGCTGCCGGTCACCCCGGGCAGGAACCTCGCCGTGCTCATAGAGGTGGCCGCGCTGAACCAGCGCCTTAAGAACCAGGGTTATTTCGTGGCCAAGAAGTTCAATGAAAGCCTTATCCGCGAGATGGGGAAGAAGTGATGGGCCCGAAAAAAATAAAAGGCAGGATCTTCATAATAACCGGGATGTCCGGCGCCGGGAAAAGCCAGGCCCTGAAATCTTTCGAGGACCTTGGCTTCTACTGCATAGACAACCTCCCTATAACGCTTATCCCGCAGTTCGCCGGCCTGATAGGCGACAGGCGTTACCTTAAGAACGTCGCCCTCGGCATAGACATCCGCGAGGGGCGCTTCTTCAAAGATTTCGTGCGCACGCTGGACAACCTCGGCAAGCTCGGCCTGGATTACAAGATAATCTTCCTGGACGCCTCCGACGAGGTGCTGATGCAGCGCTTTTCCGAGACGCGCCACCGCCACCCGCTCGGCAAGAACATAGCCTCCGCCGTGAAAGAGGAGCGCCGCATACTCTGCGACCTCAAGGCGCGCGCCAACAAGGTGATAGACACCACAAAGCTGACGCTGGGCGAGTTGAAGGAAATACTCTCCCGGACGCTGGAACTGAAGCGCACCGCCGAAATGAAGCTTTCTGTGATCTCTTTCGGCTACAAGTACGGCATGCCGCTGGACGCCGATATCGTGATGGACGTGCGCTTTCTGCCCAACCCTTACTACGTGCCGTCCCTGAGGGGGAAGACCGGCCTGGACGCCGCCGTCGGGCGCTACCTCAGCGCCAAGCCGGGGTTCAAGAATTTCCTCAGCGGCTACACCGGGCAGATAAAGAACCTGCTCCCCCTGTATATCAAGGAGGGGAAATCTTACCTGACCATAGCCATAGGCTGCACGGGCGGCCGGCACCGGAGCGTCTATATAGCCGGCGAGATGGCGAAACGCCTGGCGGCCGGCGGCTTTTCCGTCTCGGAATACCACAGGGATATCAGGAAATAGAGCGCTTCGCGCTTTGCCGCGGCTATCAAGACTTTTCCGAAGGCGATTTGCATGTCAGTTCCCCGCTTGTGACCGGAGTTCTATGATCAATATCATCGTAATCACCCATGGAGAGTTCGGGGCCTACCTGATAGAGGCCGCGGAAGGCATAGTGGGAGTACAGACGGCCGGTTTAAAGAACGTCTCCATTTCCCCGCGCATGACCCTGGAGCGGGTAAAGGAAGCCGCTTCCTCGGCCATCCAGGAAATGCGCTCGGACGACGGCCTGGTCCTGCTGATAGACATGCCGGGAGGGACGCCGATGAACGTGGTCCTCCCGATAGCCAAGGATATAGAAAAATGCGCCGTGATCTGCGGCGTCAATATCAACATGATGACCTCCGCTTTCGCCTACAGGCAGTCCCTTGATTTCGACCGCCTTTCCGCCAAGATAATAGAGGACGGCCGCAAGGCCATCTGCGAGGTGAAGAGCCTCCTTATGAAGAAATGAGGGTTTTGACCGATGATCATTCTATACAGGGTTGACGACAGACTG
Source organism: bacterium (assembly GCA_021845705.1). GTDB lineage: Bacteria > Elusimicrobiota > Elusimicrobia > Elusimicrobiales > UBA9959 > UBA9959. Next base: position 588 of record JAJZVJ010000289.1, on the reverse strand, counting down.
GTTCACGGCCAGGTGGTGGAGGGCTGGGTGCCCCACCTGCGCGCCGAGGAACTCGCCGTGGTTTCCGACGAGATAGCCGGCGACGAGATGCGGCGGACCATAATGCGCTTCGCCACCCCGGAAGGCGTGGACCTGAAGATAATGACGGTGGACGAGGCGGCGGCCTACCTGCCAGGGGCGGAAAGATCCGCGCGCAAGGTGCTGCTGCTCCTGCCGGGCCTCGCGGAGGCTATCGCGCTGGCCGGCAGGGGGATAAAGATCCCGTCCCTCAATATAGGCGGCATGCATTATTCCGCCGGCAAGAACCTGTCCATAGGCAAGGCCATCTTCCTTAACGACCAGGACTGCGCGGCGCTCAGGACCCTTTCCGCCGCCGGGATAAAAATAGAAGGCAGGGGGGTTCCTTCGGACACCCCGCTCGACCTGATGGAAGCGATAGCGTAATGGGGAAATACCTGCGCGCCATGAAAGATTTAAGCCGCAGTCCTGGAGGGCGCCGGCTGTGACTTTGATTGTCAGGACCGTTCTTTCCGCCGCGCTGTCCGGGCTGCTGGGCCTGGACGCGGTGCAGGCCGGGCAGTTCCTGTT
>JAJZVJ010000288.1 GCA_021845705.1 bacterium | reverse complement strand
ACGGCTTGCGTGACTATTTCAGAGCTGGAGAACATCTCCAGCTCTGAAGCCGCGTCCTGGGCTAAAGCATGAACGGGGCACAGGGCCAGCGCGGCGCAAAACAGAACTTTTTTCATAAATCGATAACCCGCTCTTATTTGCTCAGTTTCTCCAGGTAAGCTTTGGTGAAGATAGCGTCGTCCAGCTTGCCTGGAACTATGTTCGCTATCTCCACTATGGTCTTGTTGCCTTTCTCGAACTCGTCTATGAACAGCTGTTTTACCGGCACAAAGCGGCCTTCTATCTCGGTGAATTTAATGAAATACGCGGTCTGCATCAGCGTGCCTGAAAGGGAATAGGATTCCTGCTTAAGCAGCAGGTTATTGTCGCGGCGGGTCCAGAAGATCTGCCTGGGGTAGTCCACGTCGTTGACCTTGGCCTTCACCTCGAATTCGTTCACGGGAACTTTACCGAGCATCTCCTCCGAGAACTTTTCGGTGCCCGGGGAATCCGCCACGGGGCCATAGAGCTCGTCCAGCTTGCGGGTCTCGAAATCGGCGCTGTGGGCGTCGGTGCCGCCTATGTTTTCGTCCCGGTTTATATGCTGGAAGGTGCGGGTGTTCTTGCGGTACATCCAGAAATTATCGCCCACGCGCAGGTAGCCGTTGCCTTTGTCGTTCTCGGGCGCGTTCATCACTATCAAAAAAGCGTCGTCCGAGTCGCGGCGGAAGTAGGTCATGTCTATTATCTTGGTGCCCTGCCCGACCTTCTGCTGGGTAAGGGTCACTTCAGCCCTGACGTCCTTTTTCAGCTTGTAATTATCGTCTATGGCCCGGAGGATGGGCGTTACGCGGCTGGCGGCGCGGACCTGGCCCGCGCAAAACAGGCCTAAAAAGACGGCTGAAGCAAGCTTCATCATGGTGTTTTCCCCTAAGTAAAATGCCCCAAAGCCTGCGCCGGGGACATATTGGCCGCCCTGCGCGCCGGGAACCAGGCCGTCCCGACGGCTATCCCTATTATCAAAAGCACGCTGCCGGCTATACCGTTAAAAGTGGGCAGGAAATAAATATGGCTGTTCACCAGCAGCATCCCCAGCGGGTTATCCACCGGGTGGAAGGTGATAAGCGACAGCAGGCGCATGGAGATAAAGCCCAGCAGCAGCCCGGCCGCGGAAGCGAACAGCGTAAGGAAGAAGGTCTCGAGCAGGAACATGTCGCGCACTTCGGAGCGCTGCATGCCTATGGCGCGCACGGTGCCTATCTCGCGGGTGCGCTCGCGGATGGTCATGCGCAGGGTGTTCACCACGCCCAGCAGGATTATAAAGAAAAGCACCAGCACCGCCGAGATGGTGATGATATTAAGCACGGATTCCAGCTTAAGGATGTCGCTCGCGGTCTCGTACATGGTGGACACGTCTATGGTGGTCCCTTTCCACTTGTTGCGGGCTATCTCCTGGTATTTCTTCTTGTAATCGTCGGTATTGTAAGTGCGCCTGAGCAGTATCCACTCGGGGGCTATAAGCGCGCTCCAGTCGCCGGAAGCCGCGGCGGAGTAAGACTTTATCCCCGGCCCGGGGCCGGCGGGCAGATCCTGGTAATACAGGTCATAGAAAGCGGAGTCTTTCATCAGGATAATGTTCTGCCCCGGGTATTGGCCGGAGCCGCAGACCGCGCTTATATGGAGGACGGCTTCCCTGGGCGTACCTTCGAACTTCCTGGCGTAGCGGATATTAATTGCGTCGCCGGCGGAAACCCCCAGCGTCCGGGCGAGCCCCGCCGGCAGGATAACGCCGTCCTTGCCGAAAGCTTTCTCAAAACTGCCGGACGCAAGTTTAAGCAGGCCGGTGATCTTCTTTTCAGAGTCGTCGTCGCTCTTAAAACCCAGCACTACCACGGGCCGGCTGGCGGTGCGGCCGGAGGCTGAAGCGTAGATAATTGCGGTTCCGGGATGGCTTAGCTTGTCGTGGATGCGGTCGGCCAGCGCGGCCGCGTTCTTTACCGGGTCTTTTATGGTCAGGCTCAGGCTGGCGGTTTCGTACGGGCGGTAGCCAAGCAGTTCTTTCTCCGCGTCCATTTCAAGGAACACCACCGGCTGCATGAAGATATTGTCGTTCTTCATTATGCCTACAATGGTGAGCCTCGCCGCCTGGTCCTGGCCGAACATATTGCGGAAGCGCACGCGCACCACGTCGTTCTTCCCCACGTTCAGGTACCGCGCTTTTTCGGCCGAGATTATAACGGGGTTCTCTATGGCCTTGTTCTCCACGTCTTTCCAGTCCCCCTCCACAAGCCGGAAGGATTCCCGCACTTCTTTCATGGCCTTTTCACTTATCCCTTCCTTGGTATTCACGCCCACCAGTATCACATTGTCGGACCGGCCGTTGCCGATGGCCCTGGCGAACATGCCTATGGATTCGTCCGCCTTCTCGATCACGGGCTCGTCCTTGAGCGCCTCCAGGATCACCGCCTTGTCGCGGAAGATCTCGCGCATTATGCCCCCCCGCTCGTTAAAGCGTATGGCCACGTGGCCGGTGACGTAGCGCATTATCTTGTTGAACATTATGTCCGAGATGCCGTGCGAGAAAGAGTTGGCCACCACCAGGATGCAGACGCCTATGGCCATGGCGGAGCCGAGCATGATATTGCGGCGCTTCTGGCGCAGTAAATTCCGCAAAGACAGTCTTATCAGCAGCATATTTTTCCGGTCAGTCCCTCGAAATCGCGTCCAGCGGGGTGATGCGCGCGGCCACGCGCATAGGATACAGCGCGGCCACCACGGTAACGAACAGGAGCTGTAAAGCGGTAAGCGCCACGCCCGACAGGCTTAAAAGCGGGGTAAAGAAGTTGCCGCCGTAAAGCAGCTGCAGCATGTCGTTGCCCGTGGTTATCCGGAAAAGCGGGATAATGCGCACGGCAACCATCCCCGCAAGTATGCCGCTGCCGCCGAAAACGGCGGAAAGCACGGCTGTCTCGCCCAGGAACATGCCGGCTATAAAGGTTTTGTGGGCGCCTATAGCGCGCATCATGCCTATTTCCGAAGCCCGCTCAAGCGCGGACATTGTAAGGGTGTTCACTATTATTATCACGGCCACGCAGAAAAGCAAAGTTACGAAGATAAAAAGCGCGCTCTTGATTATAGAAGCCATGCCGCCCATAGGGCCGGAGGCTTTGTTCCAGATGACGGCCCGCACGCCCGTGCCGGCCGCGGCTAAGGCGGCGTTAAGCTGCTTAAGGGCGTCACCGTAAGCCGCGCCTTCCTTAAGTTTTATGAAGACCGCGTTATACACCCCGTCTTCGGCAAGCCTGGCCGCTGCCTGCGTGACAAGTTTTACTTTCGGCGCTTTCGCGGAGTCCGGGACTATCATGCTCTCGCCGCCGAACAGGGAATCCAGGTCGGAACCTTCGAGGCCAAGAAGTTTCTTTTCCTCTTTGGGGACCTGCGCGGACATGTCGGCGGCGGTGAAATAGCCCAGGCATTCGCGGTAGGATTCTATGTCCACCAGGCAGAAGTGGCCGAAGATCTGGTTAAGCGCGCCGTATTTTACTATGCCTGTCACGGGAAAGCGGATATCGTTGGTGGTGTTTATGCCGCTGGTCATGCCCATCATTACCACGCTGGTGCTTATTACCAGGGTGTTAAGGTTCGCCAGCGCCTCTTTCTTGAGGTTCGCTTTTACCACTTTTCCGCCTTCGGGGATGAACCAGATATTGTAAAAGTCGTAGAACTCGTCGCGGGCGAAAGTGGGGACCAGCAGGGCGCGCGCGCCCGGCGCGGGGTAGGAGCCTTCAATCACCGTGAAATTGCCGGGGAACATTTTACGGTATTCCTTGAAATCCACGCCCAGCAGGTAGGCGTAGCCAGGCGCGCTGGTGCTCTCGTCCAGGACCATGGCCAGATTCTTGCCCACGGGCAGGAAACGCCGCACGTAGGGCTGGGCGGAGAGCACTTCTTTTATTTTCTTGTAGGTGGTTATGGGCTCTATGCTGGAGCCCATCATATTAAGCAGGATATTATCGCTTTTCTGCTGGTCGCTTATAAGGACCAGGTCGCCCATGAAGCCGTTTATGATGTTCTTTTCTATGCCGGCGGCCATGCCGGAGATGACGCCGTTGCCCACCGTCATAAGGAAGGCGCCCGTGAACAGGATCACCCCTATCACGAGGCTTTTTCCTTTATGGCGC
>JAJZVJ010000287.1 GCA_021845705.1 bacterium | reverse complement strand
GAGTTACCGGGGCCGCCATCGCCAGGGAACTGTCCCGCTACAGGCTTAAAGTAGTCCTGCTCGAAAAGGAAGCCGAGCCGGCCTTCGGCGTTTCCAAGTCTAACAGCGGCATTATCCATGCCGGCACGCAGACCCCGCCCGGTTCGGTGAAAGGCTGGCTCTGCGTCGAGGGCAACCGGCTCATCAGCGAGGAAATAGCGTCCGACCTCGGGCTGGATTTTGCCAGGTGCGGACAGCTGGTAGTGATCTTCGACCTCGCCGACCTGCCCGAGCTTGAAAAGATAAAGCGGGACGGCGAAGCGCTGGGGGTCAGGGGGCTGCGGATAGTGGACCGCGCCTGGCTGGACGCCGAAGAGCCGAACCTTTCCGCGGAAGTCAGGGCCGCGCTCTTTGTTCCCTCCGCCGGCATCCTCAGCCCTTACCGTTTTGTCTACGCGCTGGTCGAGAACGCCGTTAAGAACGGGGTTACGCTCAAAACCTCGCGCAAGGTCACCGCGGTCCGCCGCCCCCGCTCCGGCGGGTTCGAAGTGGTGGCTGGAGGAGAGGTGTTCAGGGCTCCTTTCCTGGTGAACGCGGCGGGGCTTTACGCCGACGAAATCTCGGCGCTGGCCGGGGCGCCCACCTTTAAGATAACCCCGCGAAAAGGCGAAGAGTACCTGCTGGATAAAAAACGCGGGAATATCGTGAACCACCTGGTATTCCCGCTGCCCTCTAAGAATTCAAAAGGCATCCTTATTATCAAGACCTCGGACGGCAACCCCATGATAGGGCCTACCGCCCGCGACACGGAGGACAAGGACGACCTTTCCACTTCCGAAGAAGGGCTGGCCGAGATCCTCGCCGGCGTGCGCCGCCTGGTCCCTTCCGTCTCGGAGAGCGACATAATAGCCTATTTCTCCGGCCTGCGCCCGGCCTCGGGAAAAGATTTCATAATCCGCCACGAGGATGCCGCCCCGGGGCTGGTCAACGCGGCCGGCATCCAGTCCCCCGGGCTTACCGCCGCGCCGGCGATAGCCGTTATGGTGGCGGACATTCTTAAGCGCCACGGGCTTAAGCTCGAGCCTAAAGGAACCTTTCACCGCCTGCGCCCGCGGCCCGTGCACCTTTTCCAGGTGACCGCCGAAGAGACCCGCAGGCTTGTGGAGAAGAACCCCGCCTACGGCGACATAGTCTGCCGCTGCGAGCTGGTGTCGGCCCAGGAAGTGCGCGACGCCGTCAAAAGCGGCGCCGCCACCCTGGACGGAGTTAAGTTCCGCACCAGGGCGCAGGCCGGCCGCTGCCACGGCGGTTTCTGCACAACGCGGCTGATCAAGATAATGCAGGAGGAACTGGGGCTGCCGGCGACGGCGGTAACCAAGCGCGGACCCGGTTCCGAACTGATAAAGGATGAACGAAAATGAACGTTATTTTTCTGCGTCCCGGAACCTCGAAAGCCAGGAGGTTCCTGAAGAAAAAACTGCGCCGCACCGGGCGGGCGTCCATCTACGATATCGAGGCCGGGGACTGCTGCCTGGCCCCCGCCCCGGTCAAAGGGCGCGATTACCTGCTTACTTTCCTGGGGGACCTTTCCCCGGATATGCTGGCTTTCATCTACCGCAGCGCGGCAGGAAGCGGGCTGAACGGCAACTAACTTCGGGGAATCGGTCCAAAAGAGACAAGGCGGGAATGAAGGAAAGAGAACTGGTCATAGTAGGCGGCGGGCCGGCCGGCATGGCCGCGGCGCTGGCCGCGCGCGCGGCGGGCGTGGAAGATGTGCTGCTGCTGGAGCGCGACCAATACCTTGGCGGCATCCTGAACCAGTGCATCCATCCCGGTTTCGGCCTGCACCACTTCAAGGAAGAGCTTACCGGGCCGGAATACGCGGACCGTTTTATCCGGCAGGTAAAGGAAGACCCGGGCATAGAGGTCAGCCTGCGGTCTTTTACCGTCAAACTCACAAAAGATAAAGAGCTTTCGTACCTGCGCCCGGGCGCTTTCGAGGAAGTGAAGGCCGGGGCCGTAATCCTGGCCACCGGCTGCCGCGAGCGCACCCGGGAAATGATCCCGATACCGGGAACGCGCCCGGCGGGAGTATACCCGGCCGGCCTCGCCCAGAAAATGGTGAACCTCGAGGGCTGGCTCCCCGGTAAGCGGGCCGTGATAATAGGTTCGGGGGATATCGGCCTTATAATGGCGCGCCGCCTGGCCCTTGAAGGGATAGCCGTTAAAGCGGTCATCGAAATTCAGGGCGCCAGCCGCGGGCTGGTGCGCAACGTGGTGCAGTGCCTGGAGGATTTTGCCATACCGCTTTATCTGCGGCACCGCGTCCGGGCTATACGCGGACGCGACAGGGTAGAGAGCGTCGAGATCGCCAGGGTGGACGGGGACCTTAAGGATATCCCCGGTACGGATCTCGAAATAGCGTGCGATACCGTTCTTGTTTCGGTCGGCCTTATCCCGGAGAACGAACTGCTTGAGATGGCCGGCGCGGAGATGGACCGCAGGAGCAATACCCCGATAGCTCCGGAAATAAATCGCACCTCCATACCGGGGATATTCGCCTGCGGGAACGCCTGCAAAGTGTACGACCTGGCGGACTGGGTTACCCGCGACAGCGAACTGGCCGGCAAAATGGCGGCGGACTACCTCGGGAGCCTTGCGTGAAAAGAAATATGACCTGTATAGCCTGTCCCCAGGGCTGCTTCCTGGAAGTAGAGACCGACGGTACCTCCGTAATAGGCCTGAGCGGCCATAAGTGCAGCCGCGGGGCGGTCTACGCCAGACAGGAAATAGAGGCCCCGGTGCGCACGCTTACCACCTCGGTGCTGGCCCGCGGAATGGACCTTAAAATGCTGCCGGTGCGCACATCCGGGCCGATACCTAAAGGGAAGCTCGCGGAGGCCATGGACGCCGTGAAGCGCATAACCATCACCTCGCCGGTAAAGGCGGGCGCGGTGGTCGCCACGGACCTGCTCGGCCTGGGCGCCGACCTGATAGCCACGCGCAGCCTTAATAAACTATGAAACATAGCGCCGCCCTTTGTTCGCTTCTTATCTGCCTTTCTTCCTGCTCGCCCAAAGCGGCGCCGGAGAACAAACCTATGGACGAAAAACTGAAAAAACTGACGCCAATGCAGTATTCGGTCACTAAAGAATGCGGCACCGAGCCCGCTTTCCATAACGAATACTGGGATAACCACCGCGCCGGAATTTACGTCGACATCGTGGACGGCACGCCTCTTTTTGTTTCCTCCGACAAGTTCGACTCCGGCTCCGGCTGGCCCAGTTTCACCCGCCCGCTGGAAAGCTCCAAAATAGAAGAGAAGCGCGACGACTCCCTGGGCGTGAGCCGGACCGAGGTCCGTTCCAGGTCCAGCGACTCCCATCTCGGGCATGTTTTCAGCGACGGCCCCGCTCCCGGGGGCTTGCGCTACTGCATCAACTCCGCCGCGCTGCGCTTTGTCCCCCTTGAAGATATGGAAAAAGAGGGTTACGGCAAATACATCCCCCAGGTAAAAAAGCGCTAGCCCGGAGCAAAGAAGCCAGCCTTGGGAACCGCGCTGAAAGTCCCTGCCGAAGTTTGACACCCGGCGGGTTTATATTTTAAAGTATTCATGACGCATTTCGGTCTGACAGCTGGAGCCGTGTAACGCACCGTACCGCCTGATCCGCACGATACAACTCGCTTACCCACAATGGCCCTGGTCCTGCTTTCCCTGGTAATTCTAACAATCAGCGCCGTTCTGGCTTTGTTCTGCGGGCGAAATCACGCCCGCGCGCAGGATGCCGGCGCCTACGGCGCCGTAGCGTCGGCTTTAGCGGGCCTTATCCCCTCGGTCCACACGCTCTTTTCCGGGAAGACGGAGACGCTTTCGCTGCCCTGGGCCGTGCCCATGGGGTCTTTCACTTTCGTCCTGGACCCTTTAGCCGCTTTCTTTCTTGTGCCGGTATTTATCCTGACCGCTCTTTCTGCGGTTTACGGAGTGGATTACCTCAAAAGTTATGCCGGGAAAAAGCCGCTTGGCCTTGCCTGGGCCGCTTTCAACACGCTGACGGCGGCTATGGTCGTTGTTTTTACGGCCGGGAACGCGGTGCTTTTTATGGTCGGCTGGGAGCTGATGGCCGCCTCTTCGTTCTTGCTGGTACTTTTTGAGCATGAGAAGGAACAGTCCCGGCGCGCGGCCTTTATT
>JAJZVJ010000286.1 GCA_021845705.1 bacterium | reverse complement strand
ATCTATTTCCCAAGGCGGGGGGAACCGACGCAAGGGTTCCCTCGGCCCGGGTTTTCAAGGGTGCCCCCCCCGGCCCGCCCTCCGAAAATCCCCGTCAAGCGCGGATCACAGTTATTTATAGGTAGCTACTAAGGCGTCTTTTTCTTTGCGTGAAAGCTTCTTGATAGCGGCTTCCAGGATAGAAGCCGCGGACCTGTCTTTCTTCCTCTTCTTCCAGACCAGTTCCACCGGCCCGAAAGCGGCCGTATATTTGGCTCCCTTACCGGAGTTATGGTCTGCAATACGCCCGGCCAAATTATTGGTTATCCCTGTATACAAGGACCCATTCGCGCAGCGGACTATATACACGGTCCAGGATTTTCTGCGAATCGGGGGCTTTTTCATTATAAAGAGGCGGCAGGCAAATGGTTGGGGCGGACGGCTGGGGGACCGGAACGCAAAACACGCTCGGGGCACACCGTGCCCTCGCTCGGTATTCGCCCGGCGCGCTTATGCAAGCGCCGGGCTCAACGACGGTTTTGCTAACCCGGTCCCCCAGCCGCCCGCGCACCCCAGTCTCACCGTAAAACCACTCCCGGGCTAGGGTTCGAACCTAGGCTAACGGCGTCAAAGGCCGCTGTGCTACCGCTACACCACCCGGGAATAAAACTTATACAGCACAAAATCCCTTCCCGCGGCTCGCGGGAAGGGTCTTGGCCTTGCCGCCGCCCGGGCTAGAAACCCTCGGTTTGGGTAGGGACGGCCGCTACAGGGCCGGCCTTCGCCATTTCTTTCTCATACTCTTTAAGTATGAGCTGTTCCAGCTTACCGCGGAACTCGTTATTTATAGGATGGGCTATATCCTTGTAGGTGCCGTCCTTTATCTTCCTGGAAGGCATGCAAACTATAAGCCCGTTATTTCCGTTAACTACCTTCATATTGTGGACTACGAAGGCATTTTCGAAGGTAACAGTGGCAAAAGCCTTAAGCCTGGCCTCGTTCCTAAGATGTATCCTCACTTCGGTGATTTCCATATTTCCCCCTATTACCGCCCCCCCACAGGAACACTCCGTTCACGGCTTACTACTGCAAGGCAGCGTTACACATGTCTGTTTCAGGAAATTCTAGCAAAATTTTGTTAAAAATACAGTGTAACGCCGGTTACACCTTATTTCGGCGGCTATCCGGGAGGCTTTGGCCCTGCTGCGGCAGAGCCCGAACACGGAAGCGCCGGAGCCGGACATCAGCGCGGCCTCCGCCCCGAGTTCCAAAAGCCTTTCCTTCACGGTCCTTACAGCTTTGTTCACCGGCAGCACGGATTCCTCCAGCCTGTTAAAAAGCAGGCCCGATAAAAGAGGATCTTTCCCCCCGCGCTTTAAAAGGTCCCGGAGCTTCCTGAAATCCTTAAGATGCCCGGCGATATCCGGGCCGGACCCCAGCCTCAGGCTGCCGTAAACTTCTTTAGTATAAACGGGGATCCCGGGGTAAACCAGCACAATATGGGGCGAACCGGAAGCGGGCTTAAGGACTTTCAGCTTTTCCCCGCGCCCGGCCCCTTCGGCCATGCCGGTATCGAGCATAAAGAACGGGACATCGGAGCCCAGCCCGGCGGCTATCTTCATCAGCACGCCGGAAGCGGCGCGCGGCACCCTGTAAAGCCGCGCCAGGCCCAGCAGCGCGGACGCGGCGTCGGATGAACCGCCGCCGAGTCCCGCGCCGACGGGGATATTCTTCTCCAGAACTATCTCTACCGCGGGCTTTATCCCCGTAAAATTAAAAAATCCCTCCGCGGCCTTGCAGACGATATTATCCCGCCGCCTGCGAAGTTCCCGCGGCCCGCCTTTTACCAGCAGCCTTATTCCCGGCGCCGCCGTTTTCCTGAAAGAAAGCCGGTCGCTGACCCCTATCCGCGCGAACAGGGTGGCCAGTTCATGATAGCCGTCGGGCCTGCGGCCCGTGACTTCGAGGAAAAGGTTTATCTTGGCGTGGGCCTTAACTTTGACCATGTATCGGCGGCGTCCGCCTACTCCGGCAGCTTCAGCGTGTTGACGCCGCTGAAATTCATCTGGTCCTTGTCCAGGGTAATGCGCACCGAAACGAAGGGGAGCTTGAAATCCATGGTTCCCGGGAATAGATAAAGGTTCTTTAAAAAATAATTCCCGGGCCTGAAGGCAAGCTTGCTCTCGGCCTTGCTGGTTATCTCCTCGGGCCAGGCCAGGGCCTTGTCCAGGCAGACTTCCCCGGGGCCGCTGGTGAAACATTGCCCCTTCCAGGAGCCTTCATGCGCGCCGGGAAGGTATTCGCCGGAGAACCAGGCGCCCAGCTCGCCCGTAATGAGGGAGGCCCAGTAGCTGAAGGTCGACGAATCTATGTCCTTGATCGCTATAGCGTCCAGGTCCATAAAACCGCCCGAGACGCGCGCTTTCCACAGCGGGGCCATCAGCGGGCCCATCACGGTGAGGCTGAAATCGGAGGGAGGCGAAAAATGCAGGATGGCGTCGAACTTTATGGTCTTGCCCCGCAGCTTGGCCTCCACTTTTGCGAACGACGAGAATTCAAGGCCCGAGGGGCTGAAGCCGCGCAGGTAAGCGGCCTCAAGGGCCGGCAGGGCGCCGGGGCCTATTTTTTCCCGCAGCTCGCCCAGCCTGTCGGCGGCCTTGGCGCGCTTGCCCGGCGTCTCCAGCAGCCACGAGTTCTTCCAGGCCAGCCAGGCCCCGCCGTAGTTGCCCGCCGCCTCGTAAATATCTCCGGCATGCGCCCAGACCACGGGGTCGTCGTAAACGTCGGCGACCGACTTTTTTATCGCTTCCTGCGCCCCGACGAAATTACCGCGCTTGAACCTCACCCAGGCGAGAGAGTCCAGGAATGCGCCGTTGCCGGGCTCCAGCGCCACGGCGCCCATGATCAGCAGTTCGGCTTCTTCCAGCTTAAGGCCCCTGTCGGCCAGGGAATAGCCGAGGTAATTCATCACGTTGGCGTTATCCGGTTTTTTAGCCAGCAGGTAGCGGAAATTCTCCTCCGCGGCGGCCATGTCGTTCTCTCTTTCGCTGATGACCGCGTACTGCATGCGAGCCTCGTCGTTGTCCGGGGCTTTGGCGATCAGGGCCTTAAGCATGGCGCGGGCCTTGTCGGGTTTCCCCAGGTCATCGTAGCCGAGGGCCAGGAAATAGGCCACTTCGGTATTGTCCGGCCACTTCTTAGAGGCATCCTCCAGCATGGAGATGGCCTTTTCATAGCGCCCGCTCTGGGTATAATAATAGGCCAGGCGCAGCACCACGCCGGCGTCGTCTTTAAGCGCGGCGGAAGTTTCCAGGTAGGCCGCCGCCGCGCCGAAATCCCTGCGCTGCTCGTTTATGACCGACAGCCAGAAGCAGGCCGTGGGGTCTTTTTTATCCAGGGCCCAGGCCTTCAGGAAATATTTTTCCGCCTCGTCGAGGTTGTTCAGCGAGGGAGACGTATAAAGCTCTCCCACGTGGTCGTACAGTTCCACGTTCTTGCTGTCCATGGTGATCAGTTCGGCATATTCCGCCAGCGCCGCGGCGGTATCGTTCTTAACCTCGTAATAATTGGCCAGCATATAGCGCGGCTGGGGATAGTAAGGGTCCTCCTCCTTGGCTTTAAGCAGGTTTTCCTTTACGCCCGCGGCGTCCCCCTTGGCGTTGCAGAGCACCGCTATCTGGTAATAGATCTCGGCCGCGTCGTCGGTATGCAGCGGGATGTATTTTTTAAGGTAGCCTATGGCTTTGTCGGGATCCTTGGAACTCCAAAGGCTCGCCAGCTGGTAATAAGCTTCGTAGGACGAGGGGTCGAGCGCGATGGCTTTTTCATAGGACGTTCTCGCCCCGTCGAAATCCCCGCTGGCCCATTTCACGTTGCCGTATAGCACCCAGTTATCCGCGGTGGCGGAATCCGCCTGCACCACGAACTCCGCCCATTTCGCGGCGTCCTCCACTTTGCCGATGTGCAGCGCCAGGTTAAGGGCCTGCTTGTAGACGAACACCGACTGCGGGTCCAGCAGCAGGGTCCGGCGGTATTCCTGCAGCGCGGAGTCGTAGTTGCCCTTGCGCTCCTGCACCATCCCGGTCATAAAATGGAGATAAGCCTCCTTGTCGGCCACGGCCGCGGAAAACGAGGCAAAGCCCGGCAGAAGAAGGACGTCATGGACGAATATTAGTATCATATTTCCTCCGACACAAGCGTCCTACTAAGATGCA
>JAJZVJ010000285.1 GCA_021845705.1 bacterium | reverse complement strand
AGGCGCAGGTAAAGACCACGCTTAAATTCTTCTACGAGAAGATGGAGTCGGAGCACGGCTTCTTCTATCATTTTGTGGACATGGAGACCGGCAAGCGCGCCTGGGACTGCGAGGCCTCTTCCATAGACACGGCGCTCTTCCTGGCCGGCGCGCTGACCGCGGCCCAGTATTTTGAAAACCCCGGGATAAAAGACCTGGCCGAGAAGCTTTACGCCCGGGTCGACTGGAAATGGATGGCGAACGGCTCGCCGTACCTGGCCATGGGCTGGAAGCCGGAAACAGGTTTTCTTCCCGCCGTCTGGAGCGACTACAACGAGAGCATGGTAATGTACGTGCTGGCCATGGGTTCGCCCGCCTATCCCCTTACGCCGGATAGCTGGACGGCCATAAAAAGGCAGCGCGGCAAATACAAGGGCCACGAACTTATCATCAGCCCGCCGCTGTTCACCCACCAGTTCTCCCACGCCTTTATAGATTTCCGCGGCAAGCGGGACGCCTTTGCCGATTATTTCGAGAACTCCGTCCAGGCCACCCTCGCCAACCGCCAGTTCTGCATAGACAGCTCTTCCTCCTTCAAGACTTACGGAGAAAACTCCTGGGGGCTTACCGCCAGCATAGGCCCGGACGGGTATAAGGCTTACGGGGCGCCTCCCGGACCCGCGCTGCACGACGGCACCGTGGCGCCGTCCGCCGCCGCCTCCTCCATAGTTTTCACGCCCGGCTATTCCATAGCCGCCATGAGGAACTATTACGACAAGTACCGCAACGAGCTGTGGGGCAGGTACGGCTTCGCGGACTCTTTCAATCTCGACCGGGACTTCTTCGCTCCCGACGCTTACGGCATAAACGTGGGCCCCACCGTGCTGATGATAGAGAACTACCGCAGCGGGCTTATCTGGAAGTTGTTCATGTCCCGGCCCGAGGTCCAAAAAGGCATGAAAGCCGCCGGTTTCGGCACAGCCGCGGCGCGCGCCCGGGAACCCGCCGTGGAAATGGCCGCGTATTTTCTTAACAAGCGGCCTTTCGTGAGCGTTGAAAGGATAGGGGACTCGCTCAAGCCGGAAAACCTCACCCTTAACGCCGGCCTGTGGAAAACGGCCGGCAAGAACGTGGTGCTGGACGGCAGCTACCTGCAGAGCGGCCGGAACCGCCAACCCGGCTATAAAGTTACCGCGGACCTGCTGGCTAACGGCAGGTATTTTTTTCTGCGGTTCAAAGTGAACGACAGCGAACTGGTCTCCACGCACCCTGAAGACCGCATGTACGAGGACGATTCCCTGGAAGTGTACCTGGATTCCGCCGACAACAAGTTCGCCTGGGGCGGGGCGGATGATTACCAGGTAATAGTGTCCCCGGCCGCCGGCGCGGTGCGCGCCCGCGAATTCTTCCACCCCGAAAGGACCGCCCGGGCCTGCCGCATAGTGGACTCTACCGTTACCGCCCGTGGCTACGAGGCGGTACTGGTGCTGGAGCGGCCGGTCTTCGGCCTCGGCGAAGGCCGGATAGGTTTTTCCCTGGCCGCGCGGAACATAGACAGGAAACTCGGCTCCGACGCAAAGTTTAACTGGTTCTTCCTGGACCCGGGCACCTACCTGGGCGAGCTGCAGTTGAACAAAGGCGCATGACCTCAAAACATAAATTTTTCTGCGCTGCGCTCGGCATATTCCTATGCCGGGGCGGCGCGCCCGTGTACTCCGCGCAGCAGCTTAACGTCTGGGCGATAGGCGCGGAAGGCAAACTGATCCGGCAGGCCGCGGAAATTTTCGAAACCCGGAACCCGGGCGTAAAGATAATAACTCAGGGCATCCCGTGGACGGGAGCGCACGAAAAGCTGGTGACCGCCGTAGTGGGCGACATGGCGCCGGACATCAGCCAGCTGGGCACCACCTGGATGCCGGAATTCAGGGCCATGAACGCCCTCGAGCCGCTGGACGGCTTCATAAAAACTTCAAAGCTCGACACCGCGGACTTCTTTGCCGGCGCGCGCGATTCCAATTTCTACCAGGACAAATGGTACGGGCTACCCTGGTACGTGGACACGCGGGTAATGTTCTACCGCAAGGACCTGGCCGCCAGGGCCGGCTATAAAAAGTTCCCCGCGGATTGGGAAGGCTTCTACAAATTCTCCAAAGCGCTTAAGGCGTCCGGGGACGGCGGCTACGCTTTAGCGCTGCCCACCAACGACTGGCAGATCTTCCTGATGTTCTACTGGCAGAACGGCGGCGAACTGCTGAAAGGCCCGCCCCTTACCCCCGGAAAATTCGAAGGCGCCATAGGCTACCTCAAGCGGTTCTTCGACAAGGACCTGGCGCCCCTGGAAGGCGGCAACGACACGGACCTGCTTACGGCTTTTGAGTCCGGCTATTATCCCGTTTTTATTTCCGGCCCGTGGATGATCTCCCAGCTGGAAACCAGCAAGCCGCTCCTGAACGGGCGCTGGGCCACCGCCCCGCTGCCGGCGGGGGAAAGGCGCGCCTCGTTCATGGGCGGCTGCAACCTGGTGATGTTCAGGAGCTCGCCCCACAAAGCCCTGGCCTGGAAGTTCATGGAATTCCTCGCAAGCCCGGAGATGCAGGCAAAATGGTACGCCCTGTCCGGCGACCTCCCCGCCAGCCGCAAGGCCTGGCTGTCCCCGGCCCTGGCTAAAAACGCGCAGCTGGCCTCCTTCAGGACGGAACTGGACGCGGCCAAAGCGCCGCCCCAGGTGGCGGAGTGGGAGAACATAGCGGGCAACATCAACGACGCCGTGGAAGAAGCGGTCTTCGGCCAGGTCACCCCCCGGGAAGCCCGTGAAAAACTTTCAGCCCGCATAGAGAAGATCCTCGCCAAGTCCGGACGGCAGCAGAGCGCGGCGTTCAAAACAGGCCTGGCGCTGTTCCTCTTCCTTATCCCCGTCGGCGCCGTGTTCCTCCACCTCAGGAAAGGCACGCGCGCCGCCCCGGGCGGCAAGTTCCAGCCCATAGCCATCCTGTTCCTGCTCCCGGCGGTGCTGATCCTCGCGGTCTTTCTTTTTATCCCCATCATCGCCTCTTTCATCGCCAGCATGACCAACTGGAACATGTACGGCGTGAACGACTGGAGCAAGGTGGTTTTTATAGGTCTTGAAAATTACTCCGGCCTGCTGCGGGACCCGGTCTTCCTGGCCGGCCTGCGCAACACCCTGGTGTTCGCTTTTATAGGCGTGCCGGTAAGCGTTACGCTTTCGCTCGCCATGGCGCTGGCGCTTAACTCCCGGCTGCTCAGGGCCAGGGCTTTTTTCCGCGTGGCTTACTTTATCCCGGTCATCACCACCATGGTGGCCGTGGCCATGATCTGGCGCTGGCTGTACAACCCCGAGTTCGGCCTGTTCAACCTGGCGCTCAGTTATGTCGGCCTGCCCGGGCAGAACTGGCTGTCCAGCCAGTGGCTGGCGCTGCCGTCGCTGATCCTGATGGCCGTGTGGAAGGGCTTCGGCTACAACACCATCATCTTCGTGGCCGCGCTGCAGTCCATCCCCGACTCGCTCTACGAATCCATAGCTATCGACGGCGCCGGCGCCCGGGCTGAGTTCTGGTACATCACGCTGCCCATGCTCAGGAACACCGCTTTCTTCGTTATAGTGATGACCACCATCGGCTACCTGCAGTTCTTCGCCGAGCCGTACATCATGACCGGCGGCGGCCCGCTTAACAGCACCATGTCCGTGGTGCTGTACATGTACCAGCAGGGCTTCAAGTTCTACAATCTTGGCTACGCCTCGGCCATGGCCTATATCCTGTTCGGGCTTATCTTCGCTTTCACCGCCGTGCAGTTCCGGGTGCAGAAAAAAATGGAGAAGAACTTCTGATGACCGCCGTTAAGCGGCATTCGCCCGCCTATAAATTCGCTTTCTACGGCTTCATGCTGGCGTCCGTGGTCATCACTCTTTTCCCTTTCGTCTGGATGCTGTCCACCTCTTTCAAGAGCCCCGGGGAGATCTTCACCAAGACCCCTACCCTCCTGCCGCGGCTCTGGACGCTGGCCGGCTACAAGCACCTTTTCGCCGCGGTCAACATGGGGCTGCACCTGTTCAACAGCGTGGCCTACGCTGTCAGCGTCACGGTCCTGTCCGTGCTCTTCAACGCAATGGCCGCCTACGCCTTCGCCAAGCTCAGGTTCCCGGGCCGGGAAAAGCTGTTCGCGCTGCTGCTCGTGACCATGATGGTGCCGGGGCAGGTCACCA
>JAJZVJ010000284.1 GCA_021845705.1 bacterium | reverse complement strand
AAAGTTTGACGATGTTCACGTTCTTCGTCAGGAAGCCTATCACCAGCGAGTCCAGTATCCCGAGGAACACGTTGCCGGCGCCCACATGCAGGACGACGCCCTTGGGCATGGCGCGCAGCAGGCCGGTATAGCCGCGGCGCTCCATCGGGGCCTCCAGCGCGTAGGGCAGGAACAATTCCATGGCCATGCGCTTGTTCATGGCCTGCTTGTTAAGCAGTTCAGGTATCACGTCCAGAGTTTTGTCTATCACCGGCCCCGAGAAGGTTATGTGTTCCTTGAGATGGGCCAGGGCGGCCTTGCGGTATTTGCCGCCTTTACAGAACAGCTTCCCCGCTCTCGCGAGGGTTTCGGTGATATATTCACGGGAGGCGCCGCGCATGAGTTCGCGGGCGGCCTGCGCCCGCAGGCCTATCTCCTCAAGCTCGGCAGGGGTCCAGGAAGATCTGTTCAGGACTTTCCCGAATAAATAGGTGTTGTGTATCTTCATAGCATCGTCGCCGCCGAGATGGCGCAGCCTTTAAGTTTTGTAACTCCGGCGCGGCCTTTAAGTTCAAGCACCGGGCCGGGCAGGCCGCAGGCGCAGCGGGGGCGCAGCAGCCCGAAATCCGAGGAGAGCACCGAAAGCGAAGGGTAGCTGGTAAGGTACGGCGTAATGAACTGGAGCAGGCCCGTTTTATTATAACCAAGCGGCGCCAGCGTGCCGGGATGGCGGACTATAACGCGGCCGTAATTCGGGACGTGGAAATTGCCAAGCCGGCAGTCTACGTACGGGACCCCGTGCTCCACCATGCCGAACAGGTCCCTGACGTTAGCCGCCGGCACGCCCAGGTTGTCCGCCAGGATCTTCCGGTAAACCTTCTTATCCATCGCCTCTTCGGCCAGGGTCTTCCAGCCGCCGCCCGTGACCACGCTGGAGCCGGGGTTAAGTTTCGGGTAGCGGCCGAAGCGCTTTTTAAATTCTTCGGTAAGCTTGAGCGCGAAAGCGGGAAAGCCCACCAGACGCACAAGCGAGCCCGCGGCTTCGAACTTTTTCATGGCCAGTACCGCGCCGTCTATGTCGAAATAAAAATCGTTCCTGGCCTTGCTCCAGCGGAAGGTATAGAAGATCTCGCCTTTCCTGGTAAAGCCGCTCAGAAGCTTATCCGTCCAGGCCGTCCCCAGGTCTTTGGCCACCTGGGGATCATAGGTAAAGCAGATATAATCGTGCGCCCGCGCCAGGTCCGTAAGCCCCAGCCCCTCGAATACCTTCCAGGCCATCCGGCGCACGCGCATCAGCGACCCCTTGTCCAGCTGCATGCGGCTGCGCTGGCCGGAAGTCCCGCTGGATTTAAGTTCCAGGACTACTTTGGAGTAAGGCAGGGTGGTCAGGTCCCGCTCCTTAAGGGCCGAGACGAAAATAAAAGGGATCCTCTCCATATCGCGCTCGGCCCGGACCGAAGCGGGGCTGAACCCCTCGGCCTTATAAAGCGCTTTCAATACGGGCGAGCGCCCGCCCTGGAAGGCCAGCGCGGCCCGCATGGCCGCGCAGAAAGCTTTGGAGGTTTTAGGCGAGTATTCAAAAGCCGGGGTCTCGAAGAGAACGTCCACGGCGGCGCGGCTTTTTAGCGGCCTGTAGACCGGGGGGAGTTTGTCTTCGACTGAAAGATTCATTCGGCTGCTCCTGTGGCGGAACTTTGCGCGCGCGCGGACGTTCCCGCCGGCGCGGCATCCGCCTTGTTCTACTTGGTCTCGCTCTTGAATACCAGCTCTATGTAATTCTCCCGCCAGAGCTTAAGATACTCCTTGAGGAAATTCTTGTACAGCGAGATTATCTTGACGTTGCGGAAATCCAGCACGTCGAATGTGCGAGAGAAGATCACGCAGTCATAGCGCTTGTTGCCGACTTTTTTAGCGCAGGGGAAATAAGCGCTGGGGATAAAACGGGCGTCCAGCGCGTCGCGCTGCAGGGACGGGGAATAGGCGTCGATTATCACCTCTATATAGGCCATGTCCAGTTCGCGTACCGAGTGGGCGATGCTCTCGAGCACCACGGCGAAACTGCTCTCGTTGGTCACGCCTCCCACCACCACGCTGTACTTGTCCTTCTCGCTGTAGGTAAGGAAGACTTCCGTCCCCTGGTCCGGGGTGATAAGTATAAGGTTCGGCTCGTGGAAAGGCATCACGATATGTTCGAAAAAGCTGTTCTTCTTCGTCTTGCGCCAGCGGTTCTTGATGAAATTCGCGGCGGTGATGATCTCGAAGTCCAAGAGCGGGATGCGCTGCTTATGGTCGCTGTATTCCCCCGTTACGTTCTTGACAACCGCTTTATCAAGGCTGACCTGGCGGCGGACTATTTCATAAAAGGGGACGGCCTCAGGGATGAGGCGCGGGCGCACCCTGCGCTTGGCCAGAGCCTGTTCCGTGAGATAGCCGGTCAGGCAGTGCGTTTCGTTGTCCTGCACTTTGTGCGTGTTGGGGAAAATGCCGAGCTTGATGAAGCCGAGGTTCTCGGTGAGCTTCTGGGGGGCGTAGTTGGCGGTGCGGGTGGTGGCGTAGACCAGGTCCACCAGGTCCTTTACCTTGGTTATATCGTCGAGGACCAGCTTCATCATCATATAGGCCAGGTCGTGCTTCCTGAACTCCTGGCTGACCACGGCGCCGAAAGCTTTTGAAGCCCGGTGCGGCAGGTCAAGGGCGTAAACGAGGCTGCCCACTACGCGGCCCTGGCATTCGGCCACCATCCAGTAATAGTCGTCGTCCTCTATGGCGCTGCGCATCTTCTCGCGGTCGGTGATGATCGGCGCGGAGTAGTTGCCGCCGTAGACCTCGGCGTAGAGCATCTGTATGCGGCGTATGTCATGGACCTTGGCCAGGCGCAGTATAATATCCGGCTTTCCCTCGGTCTTGATAATTTTTTCTATTTTTTTAAGCGCCATACACTCCCCCTGAACCTGGCCCGCGTACCTCTGCGGCCGCGTTCCCGCGCCCGGCCGTTCCACCGGACGCCGCTTGCCCGGGACTGCTGTATAATATAATATAATAAATCGCTTTGATTTGCATAAACACACGGATCCGCTGAGGCCCGGCCCAAATATGAAACCATACAGACTTTTGCTCCTTTCAGCCGTTTTGCCGGCTCTCTGGGGCTGCGCTTCTTTCAACTCGGGCGATATCCTGGTCGAGCGCGGGACCGCGCGGGCCATGCTTGCCGACAAAAGCATAACCCCGTTCTCCGAGATCGAGGTTTACTGGCAGAATTTCCCCTACAGATCGGCCATCGACTCCATCGGCGAGGGCTCAACAAGGCCCCGGAAACAGCTGCCCCGGCCTGTGGAGCCGGAGGAGGCCGCCGCCCTCCGCAGCAGGGCTAAAGAGATATTCGCCGAAGCCGGGCTGTACGACAAGGCACGGGGCAGCGGAACCCTGCGCCTTGAACTTACCACGCTGGGGCGCTGGACTTACCGGGACCTTTTCCACTCCTACCTGGTGGATACCGGCTTCATCTTCATAATCCCCTCTTCGCTGCAGGTCAAATACCTGCTGACGGCGGACTTCGCCGTCCCGAGCGGCACGCTGCGCGTTGAAACGGAAGCGCGCAACAAAACCACTTTCCATATCCTGATGGCGCCGCTCTACCCGTTCTTTTCACCGGGCGCGAGGGAGCACGGCCTGCTGAAGCAGATGCTGTGGCGCTCGGCCACCGACGTTTACGCGCGGCTGAAAGAGTCCGGCGGCGCGCCGCTGCGGCTGCCGCCGAAACAGGAGCGGGCCGCGACGGTATCCCCGGCTGTTTCCGTCCCCCCGCTGCAGCCGGACAGGACCTGGCTTCCCGGCCAGCCCGCCGAGAGCGCCCCGCCAGCCTCCCCGGACCCCGAAGTGACCCCCCAGAAGCCGGACCAGACCTGGGTCGTGAGCCCCGCGCCCGGGCAGGCCCCGGCCGCGGTCCGGGAAAAAGCTCCGCCTTCCACCCGGAGGCCAGCGCCGGCCGCTTCACAGACAACCCCGGCCGCCGCCCCGGCGCAGAACGAATCCCCGGACGACTGAACTGGCCTTAAGGTCAGAAAAAACCCCGCCTGAGAGCGGGGTTTTTTTGTTCCCGGGCGGGAAGCCTAACAGTCTGCTGAAAAAGCCCTTTTCGGTTTCTTTTGGCCGCTTTCGGCCTGCGACTTCGTTGCTTGAACGCTGAATTGTGCTTCGCACCCATCGCTTACAGGCCCGTCGGGCCTGCT
>JAJZVJ010000283.1 GCA_021845705.1 bacterium | reverse complement strand
CAGGATCACGCAGTTGAATTCGGCCTTGATCTCGTTGAAAACCTTCATGGCCTCTATAACGCAGATCACCTGTCCTTCCTTTACGGTGTCCCCCTCGCGCACATAGGGAGGGCTGGACGGACTGGGCGCGCGGTAAAAGATGCCGGACATGGGGGCTTTTATGGTTTCCCCTCCCGCTGCCGGCGCGGGGGCCGCCGCCGCGGAGGGCCTGCCTGCCGGCGCCTGGACGTGGGCCGAAGGGGCGAAAACGGGGATCTGGTGCACGGCGTTATTGTGCTTGCGGACCAGTTTTATATAGGTGCTGTCCTTTGAGAATTCTATGACCTCCAGCTTGTTGGAGTTCATGAACTGGTAGAACTTCTGAACCTGCTCGAAAGCTGTTTCCTGGGGTTTCGCTGTTTTTTTCATCGTTGGGCTCCAGTTGGTATTCCGGCCCCCGCGTAGGACGCGGGGGCCGGATCTAGGTTACTTCCTTACGGGCTGAGAGGGCTGTCCGCCCTGAAGCAGCACGCGGCGCGATAGGCGGTACTTGCCGTTGTTCTCCTCGATGCACTTTACTTCTATTTCCTGGCCCATCTTCAGAACGTCGTCGACGCGGTTGATGCGCTTTACGTCTATCTCTGAGATGTGCAGGAGGCCTTCCTTGCCGGGGAGCACTTCCACGAAGGCGCCGAAGTCCACGATGGACACGACTTTTCCCTTGTAGGTCTTGCCCACTTCCACTTCCATGCTGAACTGTTCCACCATGGATTTGGCGGCTTCGAGGCTGGCTTTGTCGCAGCTTGAAATGAACACTGAACCGTCGTCCTCGACCGCGATGTCGGCCCCGGTGCGTTCCTGTATCCCGCGGATGTTCTTGCCGCCGGGCCCGATGAAGGCGCCGATCTTGTCGCGGGGGATCATCAGCTTCACTATGCGGGGCGCGAACTCGGAGATGTCGGCGCGGGGCGCCGGCATGGCCTTGTCCATCAGGTCCAGGATGTGAAGCCGGCCGCGGGT
The DNA here is from genome assembly GCA_021845705.1 of bacterium. Taxonomy (GTDB): domain Bacteria; phylum Elusimicrobiota; class Elusimicrobia; order Elusimicrobiales; family UBA9959; genus UBA9959. The sequence continues at coordinate 3,234 of JAJZVJ010000283.1, read as the reverse complement.
GGCCTGCTCTATGGCTTCCTTCATGATGTTCATGGGGATGCCGGTGGCGAGCTTCACGTCCATCTGGAGCGCGGTCACGCCTTTGCGCGTGCCGGTGATCTTGAAGTCCATGTCGCCGTAGTGGTCTTCAAGACCTGCGATGTCGGAGAGCACGGCGAACTTGGCGCCGTCGGTGACAAGGCCCATGGCTATGCCGGAGCAGGCGGCCTTCAGGGGCACGCCGGCGTCGAACATCGCGAGGGACCCGCCGCAGACGGTGGCCATGGACGAGGAGCCGTTGGACTCCAGGATGTCGGACACGAGGCGGATGGTGTAAGGGAACGTTTCTTCCGGGGGCAGCAGCGGCAGCAGCGCGCGCTTGGCGAGGTGGCCGTGGCCTATTTCGCGGCGGCCGGGGCCCCTGTCGGGCTTCACTTCGCCGACGGAGTAGCTGGGGAAGTTGTAGTGCAGCATGAACCGGTCGTAGGTCTTGCCTTCAAGGGCGTCGAGCATCTGCTTGTCGTCGGCGGTGCCGAGGGTGGCCACCACCAGGGCCTGGGTCTGGCCGCGGGTGAACACGGCGGAGCCGTGGGTGCGGGGCAGGAAGCCGGGGTCTATGTTGATCTCGCGGATCTCTTCGGTCTGGCGGCCGTCGGTGCGGACCTTGGTGTCCAGCGTGATGCGGCGCCACACGGTGTAGAGGATGTCCTCGAACACGGTCTTGGCCTGGTAGGAGGCGGTAGCGTCCTCGGGGTATTTCTGCGTCATCGCTGTGTAGGCCTTGACCCGTATCTCTTCGAGGGCCTTCTCCATGGCTTTCTTCTCCGGCTTGGAGGAGAGGATCCTCTCGACTTCGGCCTTCACCATGTTTTCCACCTCGGTTTTGAGTTCGGCCTTTATCTCGGGGGTGGCGACCGCGGTTTTCGCTTTGCCCACCTGCTCTTTCATCTTGATCTGGAGCCTGCAGAGTTTTTCAAGTTCGGGCTTGGCGGCTTCCATGGCCCCGATCAGGTCGGAGTTGGGAAGCTCCTTGGCGCCGCCTTCGACCATCAGGATGCCGTTCTGCGTGCCGCAGATGACCATTTCCATCTCGGAGGTTTCGCGCTGTTCCTGGGTAGGGTTCATGATGAACTTGCCGTCCAGTTTGCCCACGCGCACCGCGGCCACGGGGCCGTTCCACGGGATATCGGAGATCATCAGGGCCGCGGAAGCCGAGTTGATGGACACCACGTCGGCGTCGTTCACGCCGTCGTAGGACATTACCATGTTGACCACCTGCGTCTCGGTGTTGAAATAATCCGGGAACAGGGGGCGCACGGCGCGGTCCGTCAGGCGGGAGGCGAGCACTTCTTTCTCGCGGGCTTTGCCCTCGCGTTTGAAGAAGCCTCCGGGGATCTTGCCGGCCGCGTAGGTGCGCTCTTTGTAGTCGCAGCTGAGCGGCACGAACTGGGGCGGGGTGTCTTTCGGCTTGTTGGCCTGCACCGCGGTGGAGAGCACCATGGTGTCCCCGATGCGGATGATAACGCTTCCGCCGGACTGCTTGGCGATGGCGCCGGTTTCGAATGAAATGGACTTATCCCCCACCTGTTCTTCCAGGCGGAGCGGTTTCGGGTAGTTTGTCATTTGTTATTTCCTTAAGCCTAAAGCTTTGATCACTTTTTTGTATTCTTCCCTGTTATTAGCTTCAAGGTAGCTAAGGAGGCGTTTGCGCTGTGAGACCAGCTTTGACAGGCCGCGTTTGCACGCGTTGTCCTTGGGGCTGGTTATGCTGTGCTTGGAAAGATACTGGATCTTTTCGGTTATCAGCGCCACCTGCACTGAGGAAGAGCCGGTATCATTGGGCTTTGCGGAGAATTTTTCCGCTATCTCTCTGATCTTGTTCTTGGTTAATGCCATGTTTTTTTCTCTCTTTGTTGTAGTTTTGACCTTTTGTCTATTATATTAATTACATCTCCTTTTAGTCAATGAGAAGCCCCCCGCGGACTGCCGGGAGGCTTAACTGGGGGCAGCGGCCTTCGCCTTATTTAATATACCAATAGCTGCCGGAAAGGGTGCGTGATATCCTGAGTTTCCCGTTTTCCCGCTTTAGTTCGTCGCAGACGGCGGCCTTCTCCTCGTGCGTCAGGTTCCGTTTCAGGATCCTGCTGGTTATTACCGTATTGTAGCAGGCCTGAAGGACGCCGCCTGCGCCAGTGACCGTAAGGCCGGAAAGGGAGAACTTTATAATGTCGTAGAGCCTGAAGTTGGTCCTGAGGTTCTCTTCCAGGTCGGTAACTCCGGTGCCGTCGCTTCCGGCCTCCCAGTCAGGGGAGATCAGGGCCATCACGGCCGGAGCGTTGCGGCTTTCGTAGGCCCGGGTAAAGTCCTCATAAAAACGCTTTGCCTCCGCTTCGCCAGGGATTTCCGGCGTCCCTCCCGTGCTGCCGCCGGGCGCAGGGCGGCTCTTCTCGTCCAGGCAGAACTTTTCAACTTCCGGCGAGACTTTCCAGGGCAGGTCCGCGATGAATTTCTTGTTGTCCTCCTCACTGGAAGAGGCGCAGGACCAGTTGAGCATGTTCCCCTCTATTTCCCTGGCCCTGGCTAGCCTTTCCTTGTAAGCGTTGTAGGTCTCCAGCAGGTTCTCATGGCTGACCTTTGAGAATTGAACGAAGCCGTTCATGATCTTGTCCGCTCCGTCAGTAACTGCCTGCGTTTCGGCGGCGGCCACTCTTATGGGGTTGTCGGCCGCTTCGCCCATGGCGGCCATCTTTTTGTTCATGGCGTCCCTTTTTGCGTAAAAATCCATCGAGGCGGCGTCCTGCAGTCTTTCTTCGGGCGCGGAAAGATTTTTCTGGTGCTCGGCCAGGCTCAGGAGGCAGCCGCCGTCCGCAGCCCTTCTCTTGTCAAAGACCCCGGTCCGGGATTCCTCCAGCGCGTAGGTGGAACAGGCGGCGGCGGCGAGCGGAGCCTGCAGTTTTTCGGCGTAGTATTTATCGAAGTTGTCCTTGGTCATGCCCAGGACGCCGGTTTTCGTTCTCCACTTCGCCAGGTCGGCCATTTCCCCGGGCGTGCCGCCGAAATCGGCCAGGAACTTCCTGTTGGCCGAGATCACGGAGTTCCACGCTGTCTGCAGCGCCCTGGCCTTTCCCCCCCTGCCCCGCATTTCGGCGATGAAGGCCGAGCTCATGAAAGGCTCGTCAAGTTTGGTCCGGGCGAAGGAGAACTGGCGCAGCTGGGCCTTGAAGTCGTACATCTCGATGCCGTACAATTCCGCGA
>JAJZVJ010000282.1 GCA_021845705.1 bacterium | reverse complement strand
CCGGCAACGCGCCGGTCAGCTTCGACGAGGTTATCCCGGTCGCTATCTTCGCGTCTGTCACCGCATTCGCCTGTATCGCGTTGGTGTATATCCCGTCTACCGCCACCGACGACGCGATCACCGTATTAAGCAGGCTGCCCGCCGCTATATTGGCCGCCGTCAGGCTGGTCAGCGAAGCGCCGCTTATCGCCGGCAACGCGCCGGTCAGCTTCGACGAGGTTATCCCGGTCGCTATCTTCGCGTCTGTCACCGCATTCGCCTGTATCGCGTTGGTGTATATCCCGTCTACCGCCACCGACGACGCGATCACGCCCGCACCCAGGCTCCCGGACGCTATGCTCGCGGCAGGGATACCGCCGCTTACCTTGGAACCGCTCACGCCCACTATTGAAGCGTCCTGCACAGCATTCACTGCTATTGAACTGGCTATCACGCCCGCGCCCAGGCTGCCCGCCGCTATGTTGGCAGCCGTCAGGCTGGTCAGCGACGCGCCGCTTATCGCCGGCAACGCGCCGGTCAGTTTCGACGAGGTTATCCCGGTCGCTATCTTCGCGTCTGTCACCGCATTCGCCTGTATAGCATTAGTGTAAATTCCGTCAACAGCCACAGACGACGCTATCACCGTGTTAAGCAGGCTGCCCGCCGCTATGTTGGCAGCCGTCAGGCTGGTCAGCGACGCGCCGCTTATCGCCGGCAATGCGCCCGTCAGCTTCGACGAAGTTATCCCGGTCGCTATCTTCGCGTCGGTCACCGCGTTCGCCTGTATAGCATTAGTGTAAATTCCGTCAACAGCCACAGACGACGCGATCACGCCCGCACCCAGGCTCCCGGACGCTATGCTCGCGGCAGGGATACCACCGCTTACCTTGGAACCGCTCACACCAACTATTGAAGCGTCCTGCACAGCATTCACTGCTATTGAACTGGCTATCACGCCCGCGCCCAGGCTGCCCGCCGCTATGTTGGCAGCCGTCAGGCTGGTCAGCGACGCGCCGCTTATCGCCGGCAATGCGCCCGTCAGCTTCGACGAAGTTATCCCGGTCGCTATCTTCGCGTCGGTCACCGCGTTCGCCTGTATAGCATTAGCGTAAATTCCGTCAACAGCCACAGACGACGCTATCACCGTGTTAAGCAGGTCGCCGGCCGCTATCTGCGTGGTGTTTATATTGCCGCTATAGGCTGCCGCGCTCGCCGCGCTGCCGGCATAGATCGCGGAGGATACTTTCACGTCGTTGAGATAGTTTCCGGTCTTGATAGCGGTAGCGTTCACATTCGCAGGCAGGTCGCCGGCCGCTATTTGCGTGGACGGGAGGTTGCCGGTCAGTTTGGAAACAGAAACGTCGTTGATCTTGGCGTCTGTAATAGCGAGGGCGGCGATATTCCCTGTAGTGATGCCGCCGGTGGCGATATGCGTGGAAACTATGGGAAGGATTATGGAACTACCCCCAAGGCTGATGCCGGTAAGGGCCGAGCCGTCGCCATAATATTTCGAGGCCGTGACGTTCCCCAGAACGGTTACATGCGTGGAAATGGTCACAGACTGCCCGGCCACGCCCACGCTGGCGGCGCTGGCGGCGTAGATAGCATAAGGCACGGAAAGCAGCTGGGTGCGGGGAGACATCGGCGCAGCGTCGCCGCTGATCTGCACTTCGAGGTAGCGGGTGTCGGAAGAGAAAACCGAAGGGGGCAGGTTTGTCTGCGAGCCCAGGCTGGCGTTAAAGATGCCGTTATCCAGAGATAAGGTCTGCGTTTCGGTCCAGACCGGGGAGCCGCTGGTTGGAGCATCGAAAATGCGGAAGATCAGTGTAGTACTTCCGCTTATCGGGTTCCCGGCGGCGTCCACCAGGCGGCCCTGGTAGTTTATCTGGTTTGGCGTCGCGCCGGCTAAGGCCGGCAGCAGCATCAGTGCCGAGAAGATTTCCAGAACCAAGGCTTTAAGCGTTTTCATAGTGCCTCCGAGAATAAAGGAACGAAATTGTTAGAATTTAACCCTACTTTGATATATAGCAACGACTTTGCCAAACAGCTTCCCCGCCAACTAGCCGTATCGGTCCCGTAACTATTAAGCGCCAGTGTTGAAAAATTAGCTGGAAATTTTTTTAAATTCGTAAGCCCGCTGCGGCGGGACTTTAACCTGAAAGGATGAATGCCGCCAATGAAAAGGCAGTTGCCGCGCAGACTATCCCTGTATGAACGAATAAATCCGGATCGAACCATGGCTATATTATAGGATATGAGCAGATAAGGAAATAAAGCCTAAAAGTGAAATTCTTGTTACAGCCATATGTTGAAATTTATCTACAGTGTGGATAATTTTCTACACGCATGTGTAGAAAATATACCACATAAATTACAACTTAAAGTTTCGCTGTGGAGTTTTTAAGCCAGGTTATAGGTTTTAATTTTGTCGTAAAGAGCTTTACGGTCAATGGACAGGAGTTTTGCGGCTTTAACCTTATTTCCGCCGGTCTGTTTCAAGGCGGCGCCAATAAGTCGGCGCTCTGTTTCCGCGCGGGCCTGGCGCAGATTTTCTTTAAGGTCGAAATTTTCGGCGGCGGCGGGAATTTTAACAAGCGCGGCAGACGCGCCTCCCAGGCCCAGGTGGACGGGCAGTATTTCCCCCCCGCTCAGGAGCGCCGCGCGGATTATAACGTTCTTAAGCTCGCGCACATTGCCGGGCCAGGAATAGGCGGAAAGAGCCGAAAGCGCCGAGTCCGAAATACTCTCTATCTTTTTATTCACAAGCCTCTCGGCCTCGCGCAGAAAAAAAACCGCCAGCGCCGGGATATCCTCTTTTCTTTCGGCCAGGGACGGGACGCGCAGCGTGAACTGGTTAAGGCGGTGGTAAAGGTCCTCGCGGAAAGCGCCCTCTTTTATGCGTGCCGGCAGATCGCTGTTGGACGCCACAATTACGCGGGCGTCCGTGGGAATATCTTTTTTCCCGCCGAGGTGGCGGATCTTGCGCTCCTCAAGCACGCGCAGGAGCTTGGCCTGCGTGGCCATGGTAAGGTTCGCTATCTCGTCCAGGAAGAGCGTGCCGCCGAAAGCCGTCTCGAAAAGGCCGGGCTTGCGCCTGTCCGCGCCGGTGAAAGCCCCGCGCTCGTAGCCGAACAGCTCGCTCTCCACCAGGTTCTCCGGCAGGGCCCCGCAGTCCAGCGCCACAAAAGGGCTGCCGCCGCGGGTACTAAGGCGGTGTATCTCGCGCGCCCATACTTCTTTGCCGCAGCCGGACGGCCCGGAAAGTATCACCGTCAGGTCCGTGGCGGCCACCTGCCTGGCAAGGGCCGCCGTAGCTTTTATTTCCCTGCTCGAGCCGAAGACCGGCTCGGCGCCGTGCGCGCGCTTTACATGGCTGCGCAGCGCCTCGAACTCCCTTTTAAGGCGGCGCTCTTTTACGGCTTTCTCCATTATCAGCAGCAGCTCCTCGTTGCCGAAGGGTTTTATCAGGTAATCCAGAGCGCCGAGCTTCATGGCCTTTACCGCGGTCTGCACGTTGGCGTGGCCGGTAAGTATCACCACGGGCAGGCCGGGGTCTTCGCTTTTCAGCTTCTCCAGCACGGCCAGCCCGTCGGAATCCCCCAGCACCATGTCCAAAACCACGGCGTCAAAAGTAAGGGACTCGGCCAGTGCCAGGGCTTCGGCGCCGGAAGCCGCGGTGGCGCAGGCATGCCGGCCGGACTCGAGCGCGGCCTTTATCACAAAACGCGTATCAGCGTCGTCTTCCGCGATTAAAATATTTCCCATTGGATCCCGCTGTCTTTTCCGCTTCCCCGGCTCCCGATCTCACCGGTCTTATACCGTCTTCTTAAATCTAAGGCTCACCAGCGCGCCGCCCTCCGGAGAAGAGGAGACTATTATGCGGCCGCCGTGCTCCCCCATGATCTGGCGAGCCAGGTACAGGCCCAGGCCGGTGCCGTTCTCCTTGGTGGTGAAAAAAGGCTGAAAAAGGTTTTCAAGCATGGCCGGCTCCAGCCCGGGACCGTTATCGGAGATGTTCAGGAAAGCCTCTTTTTCCGCGTCGAGCCACCCGGAGGAAATTTTTATCACTCCCCTCTGCGCGCCTTCCAGCGCCTGCAGGGCGTTGTTAAGCAGGTTGTAGATAACGCTGTGCATGTAATGCGGGTCCAGGAAAACCTTGGGGGTCTCCTTGAAATCTTTTTCTACTCCGACCTTGGCGGCTTTCAGCGCGCTGTCTATAAGCTCAAGGGCGTATTCGGCGGCGGCGGCTACGGAGTAAGGCTC
>JAJZVJ010000281.1 GCA_021845705.1 bacterium | reverse complement strand
GCCACTTTTGCGGGCAACACGAACTACTCCGGAACCTCCGGCAGCAATACTCTGACCGTAACCGTGCGCCCCACAGTGCTTGAAATGGCTGACTATTACCCGCCGGCCAGCAGCACGTTCACAGCTTCCGCCGTGCTGAAAGACTTCACTACGGGCGCCGCCATTTCCACGAAGACAGTTTCCTTCCTTTTCCTGGGCGTTACAAAAAGCCCGGTCACCGACGCTGTCGGCTACGCTTCCACCACTTACGTCACGCTCTCCAGCACCAGCAGCTACCCCATAAGCGCCTCTTTCGCGGGGGACGCGCTCTACGGCCCGGCCTCCATAAGCAAAGTGGTCTTCCCGGGCCGGCGCAATACGGCGCTGCAAACTTCGGATATGCTTACGGCGGTGGCGCAGGACACCTTTACCGTGACCGCGCGCCTGAGCGACTACGACCTCGGGACCTACCTGCCCGGTGAGACCGTAACCTTCTCTTTCAGCGGTTCCACCTACACGCTTAACGCCGTCACGGACTCCACCGGCATGGCGAGCGTTAATTTTACCGCGCCCACTTCCACCGGCGGCTACACCTATAACGCAAGTTACGCGGGCACGGGACTTTACAACGGGACCTTCAACACCTCTTCGGTGCTGGTGAACAGGAGGAATATCACTATACAGCCGGCCGGCCTCACCGGGATCCCGGCTACCAGCACTTTCACCGCCTCGGCCGTACTTAAAGACGGCCTGATCACTATTTCCACAAAAACGCTGACCTTCGTGTTCGTTTCCACCAAGACCGCGGGCACCAACGGCATAGGCGTGGCTTCCACCACTTTCGCGGCCCCGCTCAGCACGGGAACTTTCCAGTACGCCGTCTCCTACGCCGGGGACGCGCTCTACAACCCGGCCCTCGCCTACGGCAGCGTGGGTGTGGTGCTGAAACCCACCGTTATGGTGGTGCTGGACGTGCCGGACGCGGTGGTAGGCCTGAACTTCACCGGCACGGCCAAACTGCAGGACGTGGAACTGGGCTCACTGGTGATGTCAACGAAACCGATAACCGTAACCTTCGGGACGATGACCGTTAACGCTATTACGGACCTGGGCATAGCCACCGCTCCCTTCGTAGCGCCAATGTCCACCGGGACCTACCAGTATACCGCCACGTTCGCGGGGGACAGCGTGTACGGCGCCAGCCAGAGCACCGGCACGGTCACCGTGGGCCGCAGACCAGTGCTGTTTAGTCTGACGGCTAATCCCAGCCAGCCTTATGCCGCGCGCCCTAATGCGGTGCAGTCAAGTTTTACCGTTACCGCGGGGCTATCGGACGGACAGGTAGCCGCAACGCCCCTGAGCAACCAGAGCATAACCTTTGTCTTCGAGAATTCGACCCAGACAGCCGTCACGGACGCGCTCGGCATTGCCAGCGTCACGTTCCCGTCCCCGTCCTCTTCCGGTACTTACGCCTATTACGGCTATTTCTACGGCAGCGCCAGCTACAACCCGAACAAGCCGGGAGACTCGGTAAAGAGTCTCCAGATAAACCCGCGCCCTACCTCTATTCTGCCATCCAATATGTCCAACGGGGAATTGAGCTGGACTTACACTTTCTTCGATATAGGGGCACAGGCGAGCATAATGGATAATTTAAGCGGCCAGGGCATAGGCGGCAAAACCGTTGAATTCTATCTGCTGGGTTCTACCCGTACCGGAGTCAGCAGCAATGTGGACCCGATGGGCGTAACCTCCATCAGTTCCAATTTCCCGTTTGTTGAAAGTATCGGAAACTACCAGATAAATCCCAATTGGACGGGCCTGTATCCCGAAAGCGTCGCTTTCCTGGGAGATGCCACCTACGCCCCCAGCCTTTTACCCGGCAGCACCAACTACGCCAGCAATACCACCGCCAAGGAAAGGATGGAGCTTACCCCCGCGCGCATAGCGCTGACCGATATACAAGACGTCTATCCGGACCAGGACGTGATAGTAACGGGTACGGCTTACGATTATTGGAGCAGACCCTACGCCAGGAGCAAACTTATCGGCAAGCAGGTCTGGTACGCCCTCTCGTCCACTCCGTGCACCATGCCTACCTGCTCCGAGGCCAGGACCTGGGGCGCCCCGAGTTATGCTAATGTAGACGCCACTTACGTAGCCACCGCTACCCTCCATACCCCGCTTTCCGCCGGAGATTACCCGGTGGACGTCTGGTTCAATAACGACCTCTCTTTCTACCAGTGGAGGATATCGGAAAACCAGCGCATACTGCGCGTGGGCCGCAGGCTGACCTATATAATACCGGATGCCGAACCGTTCAACGTGGGCGCCGGAATGCCCATAGACATAACGGTCAAGCTGGCGGACCTTACCCAGAGCATGATCGGGATAAACTCCAAGAACCTTGACGTGGTACTGGTCGCCACCCAGACACTGGTGACCGGCTCCGCCGGCTCCCCAGGCAAGGTAAAGGCCACCTTCTCAGGCATGTCCGTGGGCACTTATACCTATACAGCCCGCTTCAACGACGGAGACCCCACTTATATGCCGTTCACCAGCACCGGTACCGTGGTCGTAAGCAAGAACAACACCATACTCACGGCCGACGATATCCCGAACGTGCCCGCCGGGAACAGTTTTACGGCCAGGGCCGTACTCCAGGTCCAGGTCGCGTCCTCCACTGTTTACGGCGCGGGATTGCCCATTAATTTCGTCTTTACAAGCACGGCCGGCCCCACAATAGACCTCAGCGCGGTCACCAATTCCGTGGGCGTGGCAACCGTCACCTACTGGTCGCCCTACGTGCCGGCGACCTACAACTATACCGCGACGATGGTAGAGGACGCCAACAACTACGGCTCCACCGACCTCACCAACTCGGTGCAGGTGATACAGCGCCACACCCTGGTAACGGCGCTCCCGGGCATTGTCTACATAAACGAGACCTTCAATTCCACCGCTACGCTTACGGACAGCGACCTGGGCGGGGCCGTAATACCCTCCAAGCCCATAAGTTTCATCTTGCACGGCCCGGAAACCGCCCTGTCGGCCAACACCAACGCCGTGGGCGTAGCCAGCGTCACTTATACTTCTCCCGTCTCATCCGGGACCTACCAGTATTCCTCTACGTTCCCGGGGGACGCGCTGTACGCCGTTGCGAGCGACACAAAGACCGTGGCCGTATCAAGGCGCGTAACCAGCTTAAGCGGAGTGGACCTCTCAACCCCCACCAACAGCGCTTTCACCGTTAGCGCAAAGGTGAGCGATATCACTTTCAGCCTCGGGGTTTCCACGCCCCTCGCCGGCCTGCAGGTGGCGTTCAGTTTCAACGGCGCCGGCCCGGTATACGGAACTACGGGCGCCGACGGCTGGGCTTACGCCTCTTTCACCGCCCCGGCCACGGCTGCCCATTACCCGTATACCGCCGCTTTCAACGGGAACCAGACCTACAACAACTCTGCCGATACCAGGGACGTGAACGTGCGCCTGACCAACACCATTGTCTCGGGCGCCGACGTAACCGCCCCGGCCGGCGCGCAATTCACGGCAAGCGCAATGCTGGTGGACGAGTTCGGGAACAAGCTATTAGGCCTTCCTTTGAATTTTGTTTTCACCGGGACCACCACTTATAACGCCTCCGGCACCACGGATATTAACGGGCAGGCCAGCGTACTGTTCGTTTCCCCGCTCAGCACTGGCACATATAACTACACTGTGACTTTCCCGGGAAACGCCACCTATGCCTCCTATACCGACGCCACCAACGCCGTCCTGGTGAATGTGGCCTCCACCACCCTGAGCGTCCCCGACGGGGCCGTTACGGTCAACGACATTTACTACGCCACGGCCACGCTTACAGGGACCACCAGCGGCGCGGGCATAGAGAACAAACTGGTGGATTTCACCTATAACGGCGGGGGCTTGGGCTCGGTCACCACCGACATAAACGGCAAGGCGGTAAAGAACTTCATACCGTCCTCCACCGGAACCTTCAGGCTGGACGCGGCTTTCGCCGGCGATACGGCCTTCTACGCCAGCGCGGCCTCCGGCACAATAACAGTAAACAGGCGCGCCTCGGGCGTCACTATGCCCGATGTAAGCACGGAGGTCGGCTTCCTCTTTATCACCACCGTAACGCTGCGGGACCTGAGCGTGACCCCCAGCACATGGGTAGCCGGCCGCACCATTGACTTCTCCTTTCAGGGCACCCCTAAATCCGCCGTTACCAACAGCGTTGGCGTGGCCACGGTTTCCTACACGGCCCCCA
>JAJZVJ010000280.1 GCA_021845705.1 bacterium | reverse complement strand
GATAAATAAAGTAGCCTGTCCCCTTTTTATGAAAAAAACCGCCCTCCTTTTCGGGAGGGCGGTTAGTAAACCATTAAAGGTTCAGATTACCACTTGTCGCCGTAGCCGCCGCCGTTGCCGCGTCCGCCGCGATCACCGCCGCGTCCGCCGTCACGACCGCCGCCGAAACCGCCGGTGCGGGGGCGGGCTTCCATGGGGCGAGCCTCGTTGATGGTCAGCTTGCGGCCGCCGAACTCGGAGCCGTTAAGCTTTTCCATGGCAGCCACGGCTTCTTCGTCATTCGGCATCTCGACGAAGCCGAAGCCGCGGGACTGGCCGGAGTACTTATCGGTGATCAGCTTGGCGCTGGTTACCTGGCCGTAAGTCGCGAAAAGGGTGTTCATTTCCTCTTCAGTGGTTTTAAAGGGCAGACCGCCCACGTATATTCTCTTGCTCATTTGTACTATCCTCCTAGCATCTTTACCTGATCTCAACTCTCTCTGCGCTCCCCTTGCTCTACTGCTAGCAGGATAGGCTTCAAAAACTTGAGTCTCGGTTTGACTACCTTTATATTATGACATTAATACGGCTAAAGGTCAAGCTAATTATCAGGAACCGCTACTCCCCTATGTCCTCGTTCCAGAGTTCCGGCCTTGCACTTATGAACTCCGCCATCATATTCCTGCATTCAGGCAGGTCCATGTTTATAAGTTCAAGGAATTTCCGTGAATAGTTTTCAGGGCCTTTAAAGGTCTTATTCTCCCCGATGACCACTACCGGGATCTTGTAAAGGAGTATCGCCCCGGTACACATGGGGCAGGGGGACAGCGTGGAATAGAGCTCGCACTTCTTATAGTCGGCGGCTTTAAGACGGCCCGCGTTTTCGAGGCAGTCCATCTCCGCGTGCAGTATAGCGGAGCCTTTCTGCACCCTGCGGTTGTGCCCGCGGCCTATCACCTTTCCGCCTTTTACCAGCACGGCCCCTATGGGGATCCCCCCCTCTTCCAGGCCTTTGCGGGCTTCTTTAATAGCCTCCGACAAGAACTTCAGGCGCCTGGCTTTTAGCGTCCGTGTCATCTGCGGCCCCTTTTTGGGCGGCCTTTTTCCCGGCGCCCCTTAATATTTTCTTAAATCTGCCCTTAGCGGTACCCAGCGGGGAGCTGGCCTCGAAGAGAGATCTGCGCAGCCTGCTGTAGAACCGCAGCGAACCGTTAGCCATTACTGATTTAAAATTCAGTACGCCATTCCGGTCGAAACAGCCGGTAAGCTGTATTTTTGGATAGCCCGGTATCACCGCGTCCATTGAAAAACAGTTTTCCGCGGCGGGAATTGCTGTAAAGGTCCCTGATTTGGTTTCTTCGTCGCAGGGGCCGGAAAGCTCGAAACTTCCGCTGCCGCGGTTGCGTCTCACGTTCACCACGGACCTCACGGCCCAGACGCAGCCGCTGGGAGAAACCTTGACGGAACCTTCCCACGTGCCGGCCAGCCGCCTTATGCGGGCGTCGCCGGCGGAATGCGCGGGCTGCGCTAAAAGAAGAACCAGGGTTAAAATACGCGGCAGAATATGCATTTAAGGTATTCTCCTTCGGGATAGTCGGCGGCAACTGGGTGGTCCGGCCCCGCGCCTGATTTTTTCAGTATCTGCACCTTTCGCCCGGCGTTGGACGCCGCGCCGCGCAGTATAAAGGAAAATTCGTCCATAGAGACCATGCCGCTGCAGGAGCAGGTGACGAAGAGCCCGCCTTCCTCCACCAGCGACAGCGCTATGCGGTTGAAATCGCGGTACTTGAAAATACCCTTGTCGCGCTCCTCGCGGTTGGAGACAAGTTTGTAAGGGTCCAGCACCACCAGTCCGTATTTCCTCTTAAGTTCCAGCATCTGGCGCATATAGGTGAAAGCGTCCGCGCAGACCGGGTCTATCTTCACTTTGTTGATATTGGCGTTGCGCTTGGCCAGCTCGCTGGCCTCGGGGTCCAGTTCCACGCTGGTCACCTTGTCCGCCCCTCCCAGTTTGGCGGCGTAGATGCCGAACCCGCCGGTATAGGCACAAAGGTCGATCACGCTCCTGCCGGCGGCGAAGGAAGAAGCGTAAAGGCGGTTCTCGCGCTGGTCGCAGAAGAAGCCGGTCTTGTAGCCCGCCTTCATATCTATCTCGAACTGCACCCCGTTCTCGGTTATGCGGGTCTTGCGGGAGGGGCCCGGTTCCGGCTTTATGGTAAACCCTTCCATATCCTGGGTATAAGCGGTGGCGCGATGGTGGAAAGACGCCGCCGGGAAATGTTTCCTGAAGGCGGCCTCTATGTTCGGCCAGATCCTGTACATGCCGAGCGAGTAGAACTCCAGGGCTATCTGGTCCTTGTAGATATCCACGGTCAGGCCGGGCAGGCCGTCGGCATAGTCGTGCACCAGGCGGTAGGCGTCGGTCTTCTCCGGGAGTTTCAGCACGTCGCGGCGCAGCGCCACGGCGCGCGCCAGCCGCTTCTCCAGGAAGTCGTCTATCTGGAACTCTTCGGGGTTCTCGCGCGTGAAGATCCGCAGGGTTATCTGGCTGCGCGGGTTATAGAGCGCTACGCCGTAGGGGTTGCCGTTCTTGTCGTAGACGGCCACCATTTCGCCCGGTTCGGCGCGGTCGCAGGTGTCGATCATCCGCTTAAAAGCGTTGGGGCCCGCCGGGGCGTGGGAAAGTTTTACCCTTGGCAGCCCTCCGGCCTTTGAAAATATTTTTTCAGCCATATGCGTATTATACCTTTGTTCCTAAAAGGACCGGTATTTGTCCGGTGAAAAACCGGCACGGGCGGGGAAAGCGTCAGAACCGGTCCATGATATCGGGCACGGCCATGAGGGCGGCCCCGATCAGCACTATATACAAAGTGTTGGAGACAAAGTACGGATAAAGCATCATGCCGACGCCGCAGCAGATCTTGGCGGTATTCCCCTCGTCGCGGCCGCGTTTAAGGTAGAAGTAGCCGATGCCCGAAAACACCAGGCCGGCTATTATCCCCCCCGCGGTCATGCCGAAAAAAGTCCCTTCACCGCCCTTGCCGCCCAGCTTGCGGGCGGCGGCCATGACGGGACTTTCTTCCGATAGGTTTCCCAGGCCGTCGTTAATCATCGTCCTTCTCGCCGCGCTTGCGCAGGCTGTGGTCCAGCACTTTTTTGCGCAGGCGCAGGCTCTTGGGCGTAACCTCGACGAACTCGTCCTCCTCTACGTATTCTATGGCCTGTTCAAGGCTCATCACGCGGTGCGGGATAAGGGCTATGGACATGTCGGAGGTGGAGGAACGCATGTTGGTCTGCTTTTTTTCCTTGCAGGGATTCACCACCAGGTCGTTGGAACGGCAGTGCTCGCCGACTATCTGCCCGGAGTAAATATCCTGGCCCGTGCCCACGAACATTATGCCGTGGTCCTGCAGGCCGTTCAGGGCGTAGCTGGCGGAAATGCCGGGCTCCTTGGCTATAAAGACCCCGTTGCGGTTAGGCTGCTTGAAGTTGCCCTCCGGCAGGAAGCCGTTGAAACTGTGATGCATGAGGCCTGACCCCTTGGTGAAGGTCATGAACTCGGACTTGAAGCCGATCAGCGCCTTTGAGGAGATCACGTATTCAAAGCGCACGCGGCCGTCATCGCCGACGCTCATGTTCTTGAGCTGCCCCCCGCGGGCTCCCAGGCCGTTCATTACGGCGCCCTGGAACTCGGCCGGCGCGTCCAGCATCCGCAGCTCCACTGGCTCCACGGTAACGCCGTTCTCCTGGTGCGTGATAACGACCATCTTGGAGACGCAGAGTTCGAAACCCTCGCGGCGCATGGTCTCTATCAGGATGGAAAGGTGCAGTTCGCCGCGGCCGGAGACCTTGAAGCCGCCCTGGCCGGGGATGTCCTCTACTTTCAGGCCTACGTTGATCTGCTGTTCCTTAAGAAGACGGTCGCGCAGCTGCGTGGCGGTAACGAACTTGCCTTCGCGGCCCGAGAACGGCCCGTCGTTGGCGTAGAATTCCATGGAAAGCGTGGGCTGCTCTATCTCCAGGCCCGGAAGCACGCCCGGGTTCAGCGGGTCCGAGACCGTATCCCCGACTTCTATGCCCTCCAGCCCGGCCACGGCCACGATATCCCCGGAGCGGGCTTCTTTGATCACTATGCGTTCAAGGCCCTTGTAGCCCATAAGCTGCATCACTTTGCGGAGCTGCGGCTGGGAAGTGGGGCAGGCCATGGAGACCTGCTGGCCGGCGGCTATCTTTCCCTGGACTATGCGGCCGACGCCTATGCGGCCGGTATAGGA
>JAJZVJ010000279.1 GCA_021845705.1 bacterium | reverse complement strand
CAGATCCCGCCTATCTCGCCGCCCGCCATAAGCGCAAGCAGGATCACCGCGGGGTTCAAGTCCACCGCTTTTTTCATTATGTAAGGCTGCAGGAACCAGTCGTCGAAAAAACGTATGCAGGTGAAGAAAATCAGGATCTTTATTATGGGCATTATGTCGCCGCCGAACTGCATGTAGGCCACTATGGAAGAAAGCACGGCCCCGACGATGGCACCAAGGTACGGCACCAGGCTCGAGACGCCGATCAGGATGGCTATCACGGCGGCGTAATTCAGGTCCATCACCAGCAGGCCGGTAAAGGCCAGAAGGAAGATCACCAGGGCTTCCGAGAGGATGCCGCGCAGGTAGTTGCCCAGCGAGCTGTCTATGCGCGAGGCGATATGCATGATTATCTCGGCGTGGCGTGAGGGTACGTGGTCCAGCACGTAATCTATTATTCCGGCGCCGCCCAGCAGCATGAAGAATGTGATGAACGGCACTATGAACAGCAGCGTCAGTATGGGCAGCAGGGAAAGGATCAGCCGCGGGACCAGCTCAAGCAGGCGGTCCAGCTTTGAGGCCAGGTGGAGCGAGGCCATGAAGGGATATTTGCCGACCAGCCTGGCATTGTGCGCCGTAACGAACTGCTGCATCCGCCCGGCGTAAGCCGGCCAGTCCTCTTTCAGGGATTCAAGTTCGAAGGAGAGGAAGTGCATCAGCAGGAACACTACTATAAAAAGCAGCGCGCCCGCGCCCACGTAAAGGCCGGCCACCGCGTAAGTCCGCTTGATGCCGCGCACCTCGAAATACTTTATTATCGGGCTCAGGATATAGGCCAGCGCCGCGCTGAGTACGAAGGGGAAAATAGCGGCCTTGGCCAGCACCAGGAAGTAAATCATCGCCACGCCTATAAAGGCCGGGAGGAGGAACTGGGTGTAGTTTTTATTGGGTTGGGTTTCAGCGGGCATAACCGTGTGCCTGAATTCTTAGCGGGCGGCCCTACGCCTTAAGCTCCGGGCCTCTCTATAATGGTGCGCAGGCGGGCGGAGAGGATCTTGGCCAGCTGCGAGGCTATCACCACGCCGATGGCGGGGCGGGAGAACAGGAGCGTATCCAGTTTTATCTTGAACAGCATGAAGACCTTGGTGTCCTCGGTGGTGTGCGCGCTGGCCGTGCGCGGCATTTCCTCCAGCAGGGCCATTTCGCCGAAGAACTCTCCCGGGTGCACTTCCGCTATCACCTCGCTCTTCTGCGTCACCGCGTCCAGCCGGGAAAGGGCTATCTTGCCGGAAAAAACTATGAAGAGCGCGCGGCCTATGTCGCCCTGGGCGAAGATGGTCTCGCCCTTGAGATAGGTGCGCTCCTGCAGGCTCTCAAGCACGTGGATCAGTTGGCGCTTCCTTATGCCCTCAAAGAGCTTTATGCTTTTAAGAAAGCCGAGCTTGGCCAGTATTTGTTCGTCGTAGATCTGGTTAAGGATGTTCAGGGTCCGCATTTAGTCCCTCGCAAAAAGGCCGTAGACCGACTGCGCTATCTTGAACCAGCCGCTGCTTACCGCGCCGGTGACCGATTTTACCGCGCCTATAACGGGGTCCAGGGCGGTAAGTTTCCCGTCGGCGTTAAGCGCCAGGTATTCCACGGCCTGGGCGGTATGCCGCACCTGCTGCAGCGTAAGGATGGCCTGCACCACCAGCGCCACAAAAGCCAGCGTAACCACTATCGCGCAAACTGTCAGTATGGTTTCCATAATATCTAACCTCCGCCCGGACGTTCAGTTAAGAAAGTATATAAAATTTATGGGCCCCAAAAAGGTGCCAGCCTCCTTTTTAAGTGTCCGTGTTATGGGGGGAATGGGCGGCGCGGAAGTCCCGGTCTCCCAGCACCGCGTTGCGGTTCTTCTCGAAAGGGCGCCAGAATTTTCCTGGTATCGGTTCGGACATGAATTCCAAGTACTTTGCTACAGAGGCGGCGGGGCTGTCGCCCAATGTATCTAAAACCACATTTTTGTCGGTAAACCCCTCATTCTTTCCCACATATTCAGAAGCGCTTGACCAGGGGTAATCTTCAGGTTTTGCCGCTAAACCGGCTTTGACCGGGTTAAGGTGTATATAGCGGGTCAATGCCAGGGAGTACTTGTCGGTCTGGATCAGTTTGTACTTATAGCGGCCTTCGAAAAGATGCCCTGTCCTGCCGTACTTTCTATTAAAACCGTGTGAATAGTCGTTGTTCAGGGCGAACATCGCCTCGGCCAGGTTCGCTTTGGGGGTCACCAGATAAAGGTGTATATGATTCGTCATCAGGGCGAAAGCCGGGATTAGCAGACCGAAATCCTTTTTCGTCTTCTCCAGCAGCGATAAGTACTGGAACCTGTCTTCAAGATCCGCGAAAATCTGCCCCTTGTCATTCCCCCTGTCAGTAATATGATAATGGGCGCCCTCAAAAAATATCCTCTGTCCTCTAGGCATACCAGATTGTACCACAAAAGGAGGCTGGCACCTTTTTGATGTTTTAGGGCCCCAAAAGGGCCAAAAGGTGCCTGCCTCCTTTTTTTGTATAATTAATACTGATTTTATAAAGGACGTCTCAACAATGACCACCCAGAACACGGATTACTCTAAGACTGTTTTTCTGCCCAATACCTCGTTCTCCATGCGGGGGGACCTCACCCAGAAAGAGCCCGGCATCCTGGCCGACTGGGAGAAACTGGACCTTTACGGCAAGATGCTCGAAAAGCGCCGCGGCGCCAAGCCCTACGTCCTGCACGACGGCCCGCCCTACGCCAACGGCCACATCCACATCGGCCACGCTTTCAACAAGATCCTCAAGGACATCATCGTGAAGTCCCGCTCCATGCTGGGCTTCTATTCCCCTTACGTCCCCGGCTGGGACTGCCACGGCCTCCCTATCGAGCAGGCCCTCCTGAAAGAGATGAAGATGGGCAAGCGCCACATCGACGACATCCCCGCTTTCCGCCGCAGCGCGCGCGAATTCGCCGCCCGCTTCCTCGACCTGCAGCGCACGGAGTTCAAGCGCCTGGGCGTGCTGGGCGCCTGGGACAAACCCTATATCACCATGACCAACGAGTACGAGGCCACGGTGATAAAGGCTTTCCGCGAACTGCTGGAGAAAGGCCACATCCACCGCGACAAGAAAACAATCTACTGGTGCGTTTCGTGCGAAACGGCCCTCGCCGACGCCGAAGTGGAATATAAGGACAAGACCTCCCCGTCCATCTACGTCCGATTCCCGCTGGATACTTTGCCTGACGGCCTGGCCGCCGTGGCGAAGAACCGCGCTTCAATCGTCATCTGGACCACTACGCCGTGGACGCTGCCCTCAAATATGGCCGCCGCCGTGGCGAAGACGGAGGACTACCGCGTGCTCGAGGCCGGCGGGCAGTACCTCATCGTCGCCGACAAGCTCGCCGACGCTTTCCTGGCCGCCACCGGCCTGGAAGCCGTGAAGGGCGACCTTATCCCCGGCGAAAAGCTCGTGGGCCTGAAGTACCACCACTGCCTTGAGCCGCATCTCCCGGAGGCCCGCCGCTTCACGCGCCCGGTCATCTCCACCGATTTCGTCGACATGTCCACCGGCACCGGCATAGTGCACATCGCCCCCGGCCACGGCGAGGAAGACTTCCACGCCGGCAAGAAGCACGGCCTCGACATCTTCTGCCCCGTCAAAGAGGACGGAAAATTCAACGCCGACGCCGGGATCTTCGAGGGCATGAAAGTCTTCGAGTCCAACGACAAAGTGGTCGAGACCCTGAAGGCCGACGGCCTGCTGCTGGCCCTGAAGAAGATCGAGCACAGCTACCCGCACTGCTGGCGCTGCAAGCAGCCCGTCATCTTCCGCGCCACCGAGCAGTGGTTCCTGACCATCGACCGCGACGGCCTGCGCGAGAAGCTGATGAAAGAAGCCGACGGCGTGAACTGGATCCCCGAAGCCAGCCACGGCCGCATGACCGGCATGCTCAAGACCCGCCCCGACTGGTGCCTCTCGCGCCAGCGCTACTGGGGCACGCCCATTTTGGCCGTCTATTGCAAAGAATGCGGCAAGGTGCAGGAAGATTACGTTTTCCTCAAAAAGATGGAAGACCGCGTCCGCGCCGAAGGCAGCGATTTCTGGTTCTCCGAGCCCGTCGAAGGTCTGATGGAGCCCGGGCAGAAATGCTCCTGCGGCGGAACCAAATTCTCCAAAGAGAAAGACATCATGGACGTCTGGCTGGACTCGGGCGTCTCCTGGTACGCCGTCCTGAAGGGCGGTATGCGCGCCGCCGGCG
>JAJZVJ010000278.1 GCA_021845705.1 bacterium | reverse complement strand
GGTCTTTATGCCGCCCTGCAGCAGGAAAGGCTCCAGGCCGAAATATTTAGCGGACACCTGCGTAAGCGTATAAATAAGGTCCGGGACCACGGAGCAGATAGCCAGTTCCTTTACTTCTTTGGGGTCTATGCCGTTCTCGCGCAGCACGTTCTTGAAAAAAGTTCCCAGCTCGTCGGAAGTAGCGCTGCACGAGGTTCCGCGGAACCTGGCAAGGATCTTGTCCTCTTTGAACACCCCGCCGTAGATCTGGGTATTCCCCACGTCAAGAGCTAGCAGCATTTTGCCTCCTTAATGCGGGCCAGCTCGGAGTAAAGCCGGTCCGCCAGCCCCATCGGGCCGGCGCAGTCGGCCAGTTTTAGGCCGTTCTCGTAGATATGGAACGGGTGCGTCTTCCCGATCTCGGCGAGGTCGTTATGCACCACCAGGTCGGCGCAGTCCAGCGCGCGCACTTTTTTAAGCACCTGCGCCGCGGGCGCGCCGGAGGTAAGCTTGAACCCTATCAGCAGCGGTTCCGGTCTTCTGCCTGCGGCCGCGTATTTTTTTATCCGGTCTATTATTTTAAAGTTCTTTTTAAGGACCAGCTTTATTACCGGGAATTCAGAGGACAGCTTGGCGGACCGGCCCGGCCTGAACTTTTCAGCGCCCGCTTCTATAACGGAAGGGGAATAATCGCTTACGGCGGCCAGGTGCACCACCGCGTCGAAGGCGCGCGCCCCCAAAGCGCGCTTAAGCCCCAGGTCCAGGTCCCTGAAAGAGACGAACTCTTTTACGGTTATGTTCCGGCCGGAGGGCTTTTGGGCGCTTTGCGCGCAAAGGCAGACGGTGCGGCAGCCGCGCGAAGCGAACAACTCCGCGATAACGCGCCCGGTACGGCCGCTGCTCAGGTTGGTTATAAAGCGCGCGGCGTCAATATACTCGCGCGTACCTCCGGAGGTAATGAGGACCCTCATAGGCATTTTTTTATCTCCTTATAGATAGCTTCCGGCTCAAGCAGCCTGCCCGCGCCCTGGTCGCCGCAGGCCTGGTAGCCGGTGCCGGGGCCGAGTATCTTAACGCCCCAGCCCTTGAGTATTCCGGCGGAGCGCTTTGTAGCGGGGTGGGCCCACATATTCCGGTTCATGGCGGGAGCTACAAGGTAGGGCTTGGAGAAATCGAAAGCCAGGAAGATAGTTGAAATATAGTCGTCGCCTAGCCCGGCGGCCAGCTTGTTGATGATATTAGCGGTGGCGGGGCAGATCATGGCCAGGTCCATCCATTTTGTAAGTTCTATGTGTTCCAGCGCCGACCTGTCCTCGAAGGTATCGGTATAAACGGGGTTATGGGTAAGGCCCTCCAGCGTGGACTTGCCTATGAACTTAAGCGCGTTGCCGGAACATACGGTCTTTACGTCGCACCCTTCCTGCACCAGCCTGGAGATGACACTGCAGGCCTTGTAGCAGGCTATAGAGCCGGTAAGCTGAAACAGGATATTTCCTTTAGATCTTGACATTATCTATAAGCCTCACTTTGCCTAATTTTGCCGCGGCGAACCTGCGGCCCCAGCGCTCTTCTATATATTCCGGCCTAAAGCCCAGCGCGGCCAGGTGTTTCTTTATTTCCGCGGGCCGGCCCGCCGGGCGAAGCGCTTTATGCAGGGCGGGGGCCAGCTTCCGCTCCTCCGGCGTAAGCAGCAGATTGCGCGAGCTCATGGCCAGGCCGTCCGCCTCGCGGAGCGTAGGGCAGGGCACTATCTTAGTGGCAATAAAGAACGCGCCCGCCATACCTTTTATCAGGTGGAACTGCTGGTAATCCTTCTCCCCGAAATACGCGCGGTCCGCGCGCACCAGGTTGAGAAGTTTCATTACAACGGTCAGCACGCCCTCAAAATGCCCGGGCCGGTGCGCCCCGCATAGGAATTTGCTCTCTTCGGTCTCGTTCACCCTGTACTTATAGCCGTCCGGGTACATGCCGCGCGCCGCGGGCAGGAACAGGAAATCGGTCTTTTCAGACTTGAGTTTCTTAATGTCCTCCGCCAGGGTGCGCGGGTAGCGCGCAAGGTCGCGGGGGTCGTTGAACTGCGCGGGGTTAACGAAGATGCTGGCCACGGAAAGGGCGTTCTCGCGCTTTGCCCGCTTAAGGAGGGACAAATGCCCGGCGTGCAGCGCGCCCATGGTGGGAACGAAGCCCACTGTTTTCCCGCGGAACACCGCGGAGCGCCTAAGTTTAAGCCAGGCCGGAACGCTTTTAACTATTTTCATTGCCGCTTCCTTTCGGGGAAAACCGAACTTTTAACTTCACGGTCGAAGCTGTCCAGCGCTTCCGTCACCAGCCGCCGCCCGTCCAGGTATTTTTTCACGAAGGAGGGCGGCTCGCCGTAAAGCCCCAGCAGATCCTGCAGCACCAGCACCTGCCCGTCGGTGAACGGCCCCGCGCCTATGCCTATCACCGGTATTTTAAGCGAAGCGGTTATTTTTTCCGCCAGGTCTTCCGGCACGCACTCGAGCACCAGGGCGAAACACCCGAGCCTTTCCAGCTCCAGCGCCTGCGCGGCCAGTTTTTCGGCCGAGGCCGGGTCCTTCCCCTGCGCCTTATAGCCGCCGAATTTATTTATAGACTGCGGCGTAAGCCCCAGGTGCCCCATCACCGGCATGTCCGACTTTATAATATGGGAGATTATTTTCTCGTGCCCCGCGAGCCCTTCCGCCTTTACCGCCTGCGCGCCCGCCCGCGCCAGTTTTTCAACCGCGTTCATGGCCGGCGCCAGCCCTTTGCGCATGGATAAAAAAGGCATGTCGGCTATCACAAGTTTGTCTTTTACGGCCCGCGTAACGGCGGCGGTATGCAGGGCCATCATATCCACCGTTGCGGCTATAGTGGACTCATGCCCGTGCATTACCATGGCGAGGCTGTCCCCTACCAGCACGCAGTCCACGGCGGAAGCGCCGGCGATAGCGGCCAGGGTATAATCGTAAGCCGTTACCATGGAGATCTTCCGGCCCGGCTTTTTGTATTTGTAAAAATCGGTTATCTTCATATGTGCACCTCGGCGAACGCCGAATATATTTTTGCGAAAGGGTCTTTCCCAAGCGCCTTGATATCGGAGCGGACAACGGCCTTGTCGCGGCGGGCTAGGGGGCCGCTGAGCGCGCCGGCCGGGTCCTCTTTAAAATTATCCAGCGAAGCCTGGAAGTAGTTTCGTATCTGTTCCCGCGGAATGCCGAACTTCTTATTCAGGTCCTTCATTGTTTTCTGCCACAGCAGTACCGGCAGATTGGCCCCCAGGGCGCACAAAGCGTGGTAAAGTTTTTTTTCGCCGCTCTTCACCCTGAAAACCGGGTTGGAAAATTCCGGAACCAGCTTTTTCAGGGAAACGCCGGGGGCCAGCGCGAACGGCAGGCGGCGGTATTCGGCAAGGGACAGGGCCCGGCCGCAAAGCGGCATGAAAGGGTGCAGCATTAAGGCGCCGTCTATCTCCAGGCTGCCGGAAAAATGTATAAGTGTTTTGCTTTTCAGGAAAGGGTTGGCGGCAATGAAAGGCGCTATAGCGCCGTCTTTAAGCAGCACAAAGACCGTTGAACAGCCGCCAAGGACAGCCCCTGGCTTGCGCCCCGAACGCCTGTGCCAGAGTTTATAAGGGACTTTAAGAAGCCTGAAATAGGCCTGCAGGTGGTTGGACGCGCGGCCGTTGCCGGCAATGCCGTAGGATCTTTTCATACCGTGGGTACCTGTCCTTTGGGGATCAAGTCCGCTATATTAATTATACCAAAATGCCGGCTATTTTTCGGTGAACGGGGTTACCGTATACGCGTAAATTTCGGTGGCGGCGTCCTTCCAGGCGCCGGGCGAAAGGCCGGCTTTTTCGGCGCAGAGCGAGGAGAGAAAATCTTCTTTCTTTTTGAAATGCTCCCACACCTGCGGCAGGTAGGTTCCGGAACGCCGGCCGCTTTTCACATAAACCCCGTGCAGGTTCTGCTTTACGGCCTCGGCGCTTTTCACCCGCTCCAGCGGGGAGAGCACGGAGATCTCTATCTTTATCTTCTTAAGTTCAGCCTCGGTAACGCGGTCGAACCTGGGATCCTCAAAAGCCGCGGAGCAGGCGTAGGAGGCGACCATATCGGAGAGCGTATAGCGCGGTTCAAGGCTGCCAATGCAGCCGCGCAGCTCCCCGTTCAGCGTCAGCGTAACGAAGATGGCCGCCGGCTGGTTAAATTCCGGCCTTTGGCTTAACGGCTGCTCAGTGGCCTTGCCGGTTTTAAGGCCGGCGCTTATGCTTTTGCGCGCCAGGGCCAGCAGTT
>JAJZVJ010000277.1 GCA_021845705.1 bacterium | reverse complement strand
TGTTCTATGGCCCGCGCGGCTGCGGCAAGACCACCATAGCCAGGATCCTGGCCAGGGCGCTGAACTGCCATAACCCCAAGGACGGGGTTCCCTGCGGCAAATGCCCATCCTGCATAGAGATAGAAGAATCCAAGTCCCTTGACGTTATAGAGATAGACGCGGCTTCCAACACCAAAGTAGAGAACGTGCGCGACGTTATCATAGAGAACGTAGAGTTCGCCCCTTCCCGCGACAAGTACAAGGTCTATATCCTGGACGAAGTGCACATGCTTTCGGACAAGGCCTTCAACGCACTGCTTAAGACCGTTGAGGAGCCGCCAAAGCACGTGGTCTTCATTATGGCCACCACCGAGCAGCACAAGGTTCCGCTCACTATTCTTTCCCGCTCCCAGTGTTTCCGTTTCCGGCCTATTTCCGAAGCCGACATAATAGCCAGGCTCAAGGAGATAACCACGGCCGAAAAGATAAAGACCGAGCCTGAAGCCCTTAAACTCATAGCCCGCTCCGCCGGCGGCGCTCTGCGCGACGCTATCACTTTGCTGGACCGCGCGGCCTCTTTCGGACGGGGGGAGATAAAGACCGACGTGCTTAACGAACTGCTGGGCCACCCAGGCGCCGAGGTGGTGAATTCCATGGCGCTGGCGCTGGTTAACCGCGACGCCCCCGCGCTGCACTCCGCCTTCGATAAGCTAAACGGCGAAGGCCACGACCCGCTTACCGCGCTCAGGGAACTGCGCAATAATTTCGCGGAAGCCTTCCTGGCCGCGCAGGGTTTTTCTAAGGGCTTGGAGCCGGTTAAAGGTCTGCCGCCGGGGACGGCTCCGGGCCTGCTCGCGCGCCTCTCGCGCAAGCTGAACGTTGTGATCGAGGAAGTGAAATTCTCGGATTCCCTCGCGATAGCCGCCGAAGTGGCGCTTTTTACGCTGATAGAGGTCCCCCAGGACCTGGAGGGCCTGCTTAAGAAGCTTGAGGGCCTTGAGGCCCGCCTGAACACAGGCGGGGCCGCTGAACTGCCGCCCGCCGGCGGTCAAAAAAAAAATGAAGGGCTAGTCTCCCGGCCGCCCGCCGCGCCTGCGGGCGCTGTGCCAAAGCCGCCTGCCGTCATCCCCTCCGGCCCCGTCCCCAAAGCCTCTGTCGCCTCCCCGGCCGCCGCTCCGTCCGCGTCCGCCGGGCCCGCGCCGGCCGACGCCTGGAAAAAGATGCTCGGCCAGGTTTCCGCTAAAAAACCCGCCTTGTATAATATCATGCTTTCCGTAAAAATAGTTTTCTCGGAAGAGAACAAGTGGCGTCTCCTCAGCGCCAACGAATTTGAAACCTCAATGATAGAAAAAGCCCGGGTGGAGCTGGAAGAGATGCTGGCGCGTTACGCCGGCAGGAAAATAACCCTTGTCCCGGAATATGCGCCAGCCGCGGCGAAAGAGGCGGAAAGCCTCCCGGCGCCGGACTACGGGCCCGGAGAACAGGCGGAAGAAACCCTGCTGGAGGATCCGCTCGAGGCCGAGGGCGCGCAGCAGGCGGCCCCGCACAAGGCGGACGGCGGAGCCAGGCAGGTATCCGCCGGGACGGAACCGGAACTGAAACACCTGGCAAAGGTTTTCCACGGCAGGATCACCAGGATCAATAAGATAAAATAGACGCAGGCCGGCGGACCTTGGCATTTAACATGAAAGCATTGGAAAAAATTATCGGGGTTTTCCGCAAGTTCCCGGGAGTCGGGCCTAAACAGGCCGAGCGCTTCGCGCTTTACGTGGTGCGCGCTTCCAATCCGGAAATAGAAAACCTCGTGGAGGCCCTGCGCGAGGTGAAGGCTTCCGTTAAATACTGCGCGGAATGCTATAACTACGCCGAGGGGCGGCTCTGCCAGGTCTGCGCCGACGCGGGCCGCGACCGTTCCGCTATCTGCGTGGTGGAGCGTCCCCAGGACCTTGCCGCGATAGAAAAAGCGAAAAGTTTTTCCGGCGTTTATCATGTGCTCCACGGCGCGGTCTCCCCGGCCTCCGGGGTACAGCCGGAGCAGATAAAAATGAAGGAACTCCTGGACCGCGTGCGCGCCGCCGACGGCGCTGTCAAAGAGATCATCATAGCCACCAATCCCGACGCCGACGGCGAGGCCACCGCCATGTACCTCATACGGCTGCTCAAGCCTTATGTGGGCAGGATCACAAGGATAGCCTACGGGGTGCCCCTGGGCGGCGATATAGACTACATGGACGAGGTCACCCTCGGTTACGCCCTTAAGGGCCGCATCAATATTTAATTTCCCCCACCGTAACTCATCGATATTCTACGCCGTAAGTCTTCGCCGCTTAAACGCCGACAAGCTTTTACGCGTTATGCTTCTTGCCTATTACCGCAGACCGCTTTTCCTGCTGCTCCTGCTTTACGCCGGCGGCATAGTTCTGTTCAGGGATATTTTTATCAGGCCGCCCGAAAAACTCCCTTTTCCATTGCCGCGCTCGGGCGTGCTTGTCGAGGGGCGGATAGCCGATTATCCCGCTTCCGGCCCGGGAGGCGAGCGGTTCTCCCTTGAGACGGATAAAGTCTACGGGCAGCCGCTCAGGAGCGGCCTTATGGTATACGCGCGTTCTACGGGAGAGGCTTCTTACGGCGACAGGGTCTCGTTCCTCGCGGACCTGGAAGCCCCGCCGGGCCCCGCTATGCCGGGCAGCCTCGACTGGGCCGGCTATCTGCTGGACAGGGGGATAACCGCCCAGGCCCGCGTACGGGAGACTGAGATCACGGCAAGGGCGAACGTTTTTATAAGGCTCGCGAGAACGTTCCGCTATTCGGCCCTCGGGGCTTTCCAGGCAGGTCTCGGGCGCGAAGCAGCCTCGGTGCTGGGGGGCGTTGTTCTGGGGGAAAAGAAAAGCGTGCCGCCGGAGCTTAAGACCGCTTTCCAGGACTCCGGGGCCATGCACCTGCTGGTAGCCTCCGGCTCCAACGTGGGTTTCGTGGTCGGCGTGGTATATTTTATCTGTTCCTCCCTCCGGGTGAAAAGAAAATATTCCGGCCTGGCCGCGCTGGCCCTGGCCGGGTTCTATGTTGCGGCCGCCGGTCTTGACCCGCCGCTGGTGCGCGCCTACCTGATGTTCTCCGCGGGGCTTTGCGCCTGGCTGCTTCGCCGCGAAGCCGGCGCCTTTCACGCCCTGACCGCCGCGGCCCTGGCGATACTCCTGTTCTCGCCGCGTTCGCTGTTCGACGCCGGGTTCCAGATGTCCTTCCTCGCCGCCTACGGCCTGACCGTGGGAATGTCCGCCTGGGGCAGGTATTTTAACCCCCGCGGCTGGACGGGCAAAGCGCTCGGCCTGCTTGAAGTCAGTTTCTTCGCGCAGCTTTGCCTGTACCCTGTCCTGGCCGTTTACTTTCATAAAATTTCCATTATTTCACTGGTCTCGAATATGGCGCTTGTGCCGGCGTCGGGAGTGGCCATGGGGCTGGGCTTTCTGATGGCTTTCCTCTCCGGGACGGGTCCCGTTTTTAAAGGGCTGGCTTATGTGACCGGGATGTTCATGAAGGCTTTTTTAGGCGGGGTAAGATTCTTTGCGGGGCTGCCTTTTTCCTCCGTCAGCGTCGCCGAGCCTTCGGGGTGGGCCGTGGCCGGTTTTTTTGTGCTGGCCCTGGCGCTGCTTCACGCCCCGCTGCTCGGCTTCAGAAGCCGCAGGCTCTACGCCGCCGCCGCCATCGGGCTGCTCTTGATAGCTGCGGGGCCGCTGGTCAGGGTTTCAGCCGCAAGGCCTGTTAAATACAGAGCGGTGCTGTTCGGGGATTCAGACACTTCGGCGGCCCTGCTCAGCGTCCCGGCCGGACTTTTCCTGGTGAATCCCGGCCTGAACGGGAAAAAACTGGCGGACGCCGTTCTTTCCGGAGGGGCGCGCTCTCTTCAGGGGGTTATGCTGACCTCTCTGGAAAAAAAGAATTTCAGCGGCCTGCGTGAGCTTTCCGGGCTGCTGGCCATCAAGAGCGTTTTCCTGCCCTACGGCCCGCGCGGCGCGGAGCTGGACCGCGCGCTGGCGGGGCTTGAAAAGACTGGCGCCCGTGTTTACCGGGTCTGGCCCGGGGAATTACCCGTAGAGGGCCTGGACCTGACCGCCGCCTGGGGCGGGGCTTCCGGGTACTCCGGGGAGAATGACATACTGGATTGGAAAATAGGGGAATTAAGCGTAAGCAGGGAAGGCGGGTTCGCGGAGCGGACAGGCCCCTGTCCCGGCTGCGCCGCCCCGGCGGGGATTTCGAAAGAAAGAATGAAGGTCGCGGTGCTGGAATTCGGCGTAGAT
>JAJZVJ010000276.1 GCA_021845705.1 bacterium | reverse complement strand
CCCGGCGGAATTACGGCGCCGAATACAACTATGATAAAACTTTTTGCCGCGGTTTTGCTCTCGGCGGCCACGGCCGCTGCGGCGTCAGCCGGGACTTTTACCCCTAAATCCTATATTGCAGCCGTGCTGGACGCGTCGCTAAACCTGCGCCAGGCCGAGCAGGTCTTTAAACAGGCCGGGAACTCATACAAGACCGCGCTCCTGAACGCCGCGCTCCCCTCGTTCACGTTCGGCATGTCGGACCCGCTCTATAACGACCAGGATAAAACCCTCCGCCTTGAGAAGGACGAAGTTTCCTCCAGCCTGTCCGCCGCCTGGAACCTCTACGATTCCGCCTCCAGCCCTCTTCGCAGGATAAAAATAGCCAGGCTGGATTATGAAGCCGCGCGCCTCTCTTTCCTTATCGCCAAGCAAAGCGAGGCCGTAAGCGCGCTTAACAGTTTTTACGCGCTTTATGCCGCCCAGCGGCGCATAGGGATAGCCAAGATGAACCTGGAATCGCGCGAGCGCCAGCTTAAGGACACTACCGAACAGTTCGATTCCGGGACGAGAAGCCGCATAGAGGTGACCCAGAGCGAGGGCGATAAGCTGCAGAGCGAGCTTTCCCTGGCGCAGGCTGAAACCGCGGCGCTGAAGGCACAAATGTCGTTCAACGAACTTATTAACGCGGAGCCGGAGGCGCAGCAAGTCGTGGAAATAAGCACTCATTCCGCGGATATAAAACTGCCGCTGCCTAAAGAGGACGTCGCGAGAGCGCTTCAGAACAATTTCAGGCTGCGGCAGCAGAAGGTGGAGCTTGAAAAGACCAGGCTCAGCAACCGCGCCGGGGTCCTTTCCAATTATCCCCGCTTCAAGGTGGACGCTTCCTGGTATAAAACCGGCCTGGGGCTGCTCGGTACCCCGGGCGGTTCCGGACTCGGAAATCCCTCCTACAGCCTCGGCGCTTCCTTAAGCCTGCCATTCGGTTTCCTGGGCGCGCAGAATTATATACAAACGGATACCCTGGCGGCCGCGCTTAAAGCGGCGGAACTTCTGGTGAAAAATTCGGAGCGCGCGCTTAAGACCAGCGTGCTCTCCGCGCAGCAGGATATAGAGCTGCAGGTCAAATCCAACCACCTGCTGGAGTTCCAGGTGAAAGCGCAGAAAGAGACCACGGACAACCTGGTCAGCGAATATTCTCTTGGCGGGGCGTCCTTCCTGCAGCTGGACAGCTCCCAGACCAAACTGCTGGACGCCAGCAACAGCCAGATCACCGCCACTAACGACCTGGACCTGGCGCTGGCCAGCTACAAGGTGCTGCTCGGCGAGAACATCTGGGAATAGGAGATAGCTATGAAGAGGATGCACAGAACGGCTTTCTGGCTTATGGCGCTGGCGCTCCTGAGCACTATAAGCTTTGCCGGTTATACCCGTTATAAAAAGATGATGGTCCGCCAGGATATCGCGGACTTTCTCAGGACCGCCAGCAGGGGGGACCTTAAACTGGCCCTGCAGGAGTCCGGCGAACTGGCCTCGCGCGACACAGTGGACGTCTTCCCTCCCGGCAAAGGTTTTATAGTCGAGCTGGACAAGAAAGAAGGGCAATACGTGGAAAAGAACGAGAAGATAATGATGTTCAAAGGCGGCGAACGCATAGACTCCACCCAGTACGTGCCGGTGCCGATAGTGGCTTCCCGCGCCGGGCTGCTTACGCGCTGCGTCAGCCGCTACGGGCAGAGCGACGACGAGGTGCGGGAGGGGAAACGGGTGGACAGCGCCGGCACCTGCGTAGCCAGGATCGTGGATATGAAGACGCTCGCGGTCAACCTCAAGATAAGCGAGATGGATATCTACAAGCTGAAGCTCGGCATGCCGGTCTCGATAACCTTCACTTCCATCCCCGGAGAGAAATTTACGGGGAAGGTGGACGTGGTCGCGCCCATGGCGGAAAGCAAGAACAACGGCTGGTCCACCACCAAGGTTTTCCGCGTGGTCATAAACATCGACAAGCCGAACCAGAACATGCGCGTGGGCATGAGCGCGGTGGTCACCGCCGACATGAAGTCCAAGAAGGACGTGCTGAAGGCGCCTATCGAGACGCTTTTCCAGGAGGGCCTCAGCTATTACGTCTACCGCCAGAAAGACGGGTATGAGGCGGAGAAGCTGCAGGTCTATCCCGGGCTGAGGTCAGAGACCGAGGTGGAACTGGTAGGGCCGGTCAAACCGGGGGATAAACTGTTCACGGTGCAGCCGGAGACCCTTAAATGAGCCTAAGCTGCTCGGAGCTGACCAAGGTTTACGAGGGGGGCAAGACCGGGTGGCCGGCCCTGCGCGGGATCTCTTTGGATATAAAAATGGGCGAATTCGTGGCTGTTACCGGTCCGTCCGGCTGCGGCAAATCGACCCTCCTCAATATCCTGGGGCTGCTGGACGAGCCCACGGGGGGCAGCTATTCGCTGAACGGGCGCGACGTCTTCACGTTATCCGACCTGGAGCGCTCCGACACCCGCCGCGACGAGATAGGCTTCGTTTTCCAGTCTTTCCATCTTTTGAACCGGCTTTCCTCGCTTGATAACGTGGCCCTGCCGCTGCTCTACGCCGGCGCCGACACCGCCGGGATGCGCGAGCGCGCGCATTCCCTGCTGCTCAAAGTGGGTTTGCACGGGAAGGAAAAGAAAACGCCGCTCGAACTTTCCGGCGGCGAGCGCCAGCGCGTGGCCATAGCCCGGGCGCTGGCCAACTCTCCCAAGATCATACTGGCGGACGAACCCACGGGCAACCTGGACTCCGCCTCCAGCAAAGAGATAATGCAGATGCTGGCCTCGCTGAACGAAGACGGCATAACCGTAATTATGGTGACGCATGACAAAGAACTGGCCGCCAGGGCCGGGCGCAACATCAGGATGCGCGACGGGAGGGTGGAGCAGTGAGGTCCCTGCTTAACGCCGTCAGAACGGGACTCACGGAGATCTGGGCCCACAAGACCCGCTCGGCCCTTAGTTTCCTCGCAATCGCGGCCGGCTCCGTGGTCTTTATCGACGCTTTCTCCAGTATCTTCGCCACTTATGAGAGGCTGGCCAGGCAGAGGGAAGTTTCAGGCATGGCCAGGATGAAGATCTCGCAGAATTACAGCCGGGTCTATTCCTCGCCCGACGATTACACCCCGGCCCCGGTAATTACTTACGAGGACGTGCAGGCCCTGCAGAAAGAAATGCCGGAGCTCTATATGGTCTCGCCGGAGGTCCATAACTGGCGCAATGTGCTGCAATACGGCGAACTCCGCGTCACCACCAAGCTGATGGGCGTTACCCCGGAGTGGAAAAAGCGTGATTTCATCTACAGGCTCAGGGGGCGCTTCCTGAACTGGGACGATGTCGAGAACCGGCTGAGGGTGTGCGTGCTTATTAAAAAGGCGCCGCCGCCCCCGGGAAACGGCTTTTACAAGAGCATCAGGAAGCAATATAACTATACCGGAGATTTCGATACGCTCGTGGCCCATAACGACCTGCTGGACAAGCTGGTGAAGATCGACGGCATATCGTTCACCGTGGTCGGGGTCCTCGAGGAGCTTCCATATTCCACCAGGCCGGATACCATAATAGATTCCGCCCAGGATAACAGGATACTGGCCCCGCTTACCACGCTCGTGCATTACGACTTTACGAGCTCGATCCAGTCCATAAGTATCGACACGGGCAACGAGAAGACCTTTGACGAATCCCTGCGCAAGATAAATAATTTCCTGAAGATACACTACGGCGACGGGGATCCATTCATCGTCGATAACCAGTTGGAATCCATCCGCGAAAGCATCTCCTCCAGTATTACCAGGGCTTTGCTGAACCTTTCCATGGGCATGCTGGCCTTCCTGGCCGGAGGCATAGGTATTATGAACGTCACCCTGGCGACGGTGTTCGCCCGCACCAAGGAGATAGGCATACGCCGCGCCATCGGCGCCAGCCGCCGCGATATTATGCTGCAGTTCATAGTGGAGGCGGTCATGCTGGGGCTTATCGGCGGCGTGCTGGGGTCGGCTGTCGGCTATTTGTGGGGGGGGCCGATAAAGGTCATGTTGGGGATGGGCGCGAGCCGTATAAAGGTGTGGATGCCGCTGGTCTCCGTGCTTATAGCGGCTTTAACGGCTTTCGTCTTCGCTATTTATCCCGCCTGGGTGGCGGCCGGCCTTAAGCCCGCCGACGCGCTCAGGGCGGAGTAAGGGGCCTTCCGGCGGGCGCTGTTCCGGCGCTGCGGCAAATTAAAAAGGGCCGGGAACACTCCCGGCCCTTTTTATGTGCGCGCGGCA
>JAJZVJ010000275.1 GCA_021845705.1 bacterium | reverse complement strand
TTCCGATCTACCTGCTTTCGGGAGCCGCGCTGAAAGGGCCTGAGATAGAACCTTCCATCGGCGGCGGCTGCTTCGTCAAAAAGGGCGGCGGCAGGGTCAGGCCGGACGCTCTTTTTCCCATAATCCACGGCTCTACGGGCGAGGACGGAACGCTGCAGGGCCTGCTTGAACTTACCGGCCTGCCGTATACCGGCTGCGGCGTCACCGCTTCCGCGGTCGGGATGGACAAGATAATTTCAAAGGAACTGGCGGCGCTGGACGGGGTTCCCGTGCTGCCCCACGTGGTTATCCGCGCGCACCAGAGAAAGGTCTTGGCCCCGCTGCTCGCGAAAGCGGGAAAAATGGGCTTCCCTCTTTTTGTTAAACCCGTGGCGCAGGGGTCTTCCGTCGGCGTCTCCAAGGTCAAGCACAGGGCCGGGTTGCGGGCGGCCGTGCTTAACGCTTTCCGCTTCGACAATGCCGTGATGATAGAGAAAGGGATAGACCGCGCCCGGGAGATAGTCTGCGGGGTACTGGGTTCCGGGGCCGGGGCTAAAGCCAGCGTGACGGGGGAAGTGGTTCCCAAGGGGAAGCACGAGTTCTTCGACTACGAGGCTAAATATCTCGACGATAACGGCATGGATTTTCTGCTGCCCGCCCCGCTCTCCAGGGAGACCGCCGAAAGGCTCAGGGAACTGGCGGTGAAGATCTTCCTCGCGCTCGGCGCCTCCGGCATGGCCCGCATAGATTTCTTCCTGGACCCTGAAGACGAGAAAAAGGTCTATTTCTGCGAGATAAACACCCTTCCGGGCTTTACTTCGCACAGCCTGTACCCGCGGCTGTGGGAGAAGACAGGCCTTAAGCCGGAGAAAGTGCTTAAGGAACTGGTCGCCATAGCGCTGCGGGCCGCGGCGGAAAAACGCCGCTTGTCCATAGGCAGGAAATAACCTGAAAGATGGCCGGAAAGCCGCTCCGGGAAACCCCGGTGCCGGCGGCCCGCTTTAATGCGGGTATAGCGCGCCCGCGCACCCGCCCCGAGCGCGGCTTACTGCCCGCTTCCGTCGTCGTCCACGTATTCGTATTCATATTCACTGTCGGGAGCCGAAATCTTTTTCGACGCGGATTTTCTGGCCTGGGGCCTGGCGGCCCGCGCGGGGGCCGCTTTCCTGGGGGCTCTCCTGAGGGCCGGCCTTTTTGCGGCTTTCCTGGACAGTTCTTCGAAAGCGGCTTTCCCGGCGTCATTCGTGGGGGTTACGGTCTTATTGGCGCGGTCAACGAGATAGGCATAGACAAGGTCCCCGTTCTTAGAGGGGATAGTAGCTTTTATCTCGAACAGGCCTTCCGCCGCTTCCTTAACGTCCCAGTTAGTATTGTTCACGTCCCCTCCGGCCTTGCCGGCGAGCTCGAATATCTTATTCTCAAGGATCTGCCCCTTAGGAGAGGCCTTGTAGTTGCGGGTTATATAGATTATTTCGGGCGCGGCTTCAGGCTGCGCGGGTTTCTGGGGGGCCTGCGCCTGCGGCGCCGGGGCCGGGCTCTGGGCCCCGGTTTGTGCCGGCGGGTTTGCCGCCTGCGCCTGGACCGCCGCTACGGCCTGTTCGGCGGCGCCGGCCTGCTGCTGTTGCGCCGCGGGCTGGCTGGCGCTTATGAAAGGCAGGGGGAAAGGTATGAACTTCGTCGCGTCGAAGACGCCGAAGTTCCTAAGACCTATTACCGCTCCCAGGAGCACCGCGGCGAGCAGTACCAGCGTCATTATGAATTTGAATAATTTTTTCAGGGCCGGTACGAGTTTGGAGGCTTTGCTCCCCGTGTCCTTGATCTCCGCGGGCGCTGATTTGGCGGCTTCTTTTTCCGGTTCGGGTTTGGGCTTCTCGGCCTGTTTGACGGGCTTTACGCCGAAAACGGTGTTTGCCGCTTTCTCGGCTTCGGTCTTCTGCGCTTTTGCCGGCGCGCCGGCCTGTGGCTGGGCCCTGAAGGACTCTTTAAGCTCTCCTACGGCGTTCTCAAGGTAAACCAGCTTGTCCATCACTTCCCTCTGGAACTGCGAGTTCTTGATGGAGGAGATAACTTCGCCCATCTGGTCCAGCTTGGTCCTTAAAGGGTCGACCGCGGAATTTATGTCCTGGCGGGTGGCCGCGGACTTTGAAAGGGCGTCCAGCCTCTGGATAAGGTTCTCGAGGCCGGCCACATCGCTTACGGCCGGCGCGGAAGCCGCCGCGGGCCTGGAAAAAGTTTCTATCTCCGGCCGCGGCGCCGGCGCCTGCCTGGAAAAGGTCTCTATTTGCGGGGCTGCAGCGGGGCCGGAAGAGAGTCGCGGCGCTTCGGCCGCAGGCAGCACGGGGGGGAGGCTTTCGGCGGGCTGCTGGAAAGCTCTTGGCGGTTCCAGGGCCAGGCCTTCTCCAGCCGGAGCCGGCGCTTCCTGCGGGGAAATGGTTTCCGAACGGCGCGCTATCACGGAAAGGGAGATCGGGTCGAAGTTGGAAGCGTTCTGCTGGGCCTGAGGGGCGGCAGCGGGTTCGCCGCCGGCCTTCCCCAGCCGGTTTACCTGGATGTTGGCCCCGCTCTGAAGGTGTTCGGCGGGCGGCATTGCCTCTATCGGCTGGGAGCCGCCGAGGGGTTTGAAGTTCAAAGACGCGGGCTGGCCAAGGGAATGAGCCGCGGGCGCGGGGGCCGGCGCAGGGGAGGGGGCAGGCGCGGGGGCGGCCTGGGGCTCCTGTACGGAGGGGCCGGGCGAGAACGTCGCGGGCGCGGCGGCGGCCTGCGGCCGGGCCGCGCTGCCTGGGGCGGAGGAGAGTTCGGGATAAGTGGAAGCTTCTTTCCAATCTTCAGTTTTCTCGCCTACGGGGGTTTGGGGGCAGACAAGCAGCGAAGGTGAAAAAGACGGAAGTTCGAACAGCTTTTCCTTCTCGAAAGGGCCGAGGATCTCGTTATTAACGTATGCCCAATATTTCATAGCGCCTTCCTGTTCCCTATGGATTCTGCCGTTTTTACGGTACTGGTAAAATTTTCCCGGCCCGGCTGACCGCTTAAAAGAAATTGTCCGGTGCCGCGGTCCACTATGTAAATTCTAATATTTGCCTGTTACAAAATTAATAACGAATAATTAAATCCTTAATTTGCCGGAACGTTAAGGGGCGCGTAACGCGCGAAGGGGCGGGAAATAAACTCTCCCTCCTGCGCCGCTGGTCCGCGGGTTCCCGCGAATTCCTCTAAAATGCCGGCGGCGGTTTAAATTCATGTTTTCCTGCCGCGGCCGGCAATACGGGGATTATTAAGGGCTGGCC
Organism: bacterium; assembly: GCA_021845705.1. GTDB lineage: Bacteria > Elusimicrobiota > Elusimicrobia > Elusimicrobiales > UBA9959 > UBA9959. The sequence goes on along the minus strand of JAJZVJ010000275.1, from coordinate 1,027 downwards.
CAATAATGTACAATTAGCCCATGGACACCAAATTTCTGCGTACGCTCATTTATATCTTCTCGGGGCTCATAGTGGTTTTCTCGCTGTTAATACTCGTTAATTATATAGGCAGCCTGTCCGGGGCCCGTACGTTCCGCCCTGGCCAGGACGAATCCGCCTCCGCCGATCAAGCCGATGGCAAACTGCCTAATGCGGAGTCGCTGGCCCAGCAGGCTTTGGCCGCCGCCAAGTTCAGCGGGGGCGGACCGGGCAGGTCCTCGCTGTTACAGGCCTCTACCGCCTCCCTGTCCGCGGCGGAGGTTAATTCCCAGGGCGGGATAATGCTGGTAAAAGAGAAGGATTTTAAAGGGGTGGCTGAGCCCCCCAAAGGCATGCTGGACGTCCTCAACTCGCTCGGGGGGGGGGACAAGCGCAAGCCTCCCCCTATAGCGTTAAAGGAGTCCGACCTGGACAAAAAAATAGACGTGGGCGGCAATTCCCCGGCCGAACCCAGGCTTAAAGCCTCGGCCATGCCCGAAATGGGGCGCGGCACGGGAGAGGAGGGGGTCACTCTTTTTACGGCCCCGGTGGACTACAAGATCTTTAAAAGTTCCGAGACCTGGTGGGCTTTCGCTAATTCGCATAAATGCCGGTCCGCCGCGGAAACGGCCGCAGGCCCCAGGCCCGGGGCCTATTCGCCGCTCTCCGCGCCGGAATTCGTGAAGGAGTCGGTGCTGGTCCTTATTTCAGTGTCGGAACTGCCGAACGGAATTTTTAAGATAATCAAGTTCGAGAAGAACGGGAAGGAACTGCTGGTGAGCTACAAGGTGGAGCCTATGGCCATGTCAGCCGGCGCCGAGAGGGCCGAACATGATTTTTATTCGGCCGTGGTAATCCCTAAAGCCGCCGCCGTTAAACTCAGCCAGGTCCCTTAGGCCCGGCAGTGAGGCTAGTACTACTGTGTCATAAATATGCTATTCTATCCGCATGACAAAACCAAGCGAATTGGATCAATACACGGCGTATCTGTGCGAGGCGCTGGGGCATG
>JAJZVJ010000274.1 GCA_021845705.1 bacterium | reverse complement strand
GCCGCCGGCCGCCTTCAGATTCCGCCTCGCGGCGGACACCCTTGCCTTTGGCTAACAGTAGGTTCTATCAACCCCCGTAGGGGACTTTCACCCCCAAGCGTGCGCGCATGCCGCGCGCACATAAAAAAAGACAGCGGAAGCTGTCTTTTTTTATCCCCCCGCGAAGATCAGCGCTTTACGGCTATGCAGTCGTACATGGCGCGGTTCGGCTTGTACAGGGTGCGGGAGCGCACGAAAACCTTGTAGTTCCCGGCCTCGAAATCCTGTCTGTCGCCCAGCTGCGCCATGTCCACTACCTCTATGGCGTGGACCAGGTCCGCGTCCTGGGCCAGGGCAAGGCTTTTTGAGCCGGTCCCGGTTATCATATAAAAAGGGACCAGCCGCTCCATTCCCGCGCCGGTGAAAACGGCGGCCTCCACGGCCTCGGCCACCTGCGCGTGCTTGGCCTCCAGCTTTATCATGCGGGCCTTGGCCTGCGGCATGGTGTTGTCTATAGAGGCCGAAACCCAGTTAAGCAGCTCGTTGCGCACGTCGTTTAGCGACGTAGCTTTCAATATGTTCTCTATCCCCTGCCCTTTCTGTATGGCTTTAGCCAGCCCGGAAAGTTCCTTCAGGTAGGCCATGCGCTGGTTCTCGGCGATATAGTACATCACCAGCAAATGCACCTTTTCCTTGTCGGGAGAGCCGTAGTCTATGCCCGCCGGGCTCCAGCCTATAACGGAGAACAGTTCGGCGTCGCCCTCCACGCGGATGTGCGGACAGGCCCACCCTTTGCCTATGCCGGTGTTGGCGGTGCGCTCGCGTTCCAGCACGCCCTCGGCCACCTTGGTGTTGGTCACCTCGGGAATAGCCTCCATGATGCTGGCCATGTAGCTTAAAGCCTTGTCCTTGTCGGTTTCCGGCAGTTCTATCAGCCTTCCGTCCTGCAGCGCGGTCAGTATGCTTTTCATCAGTCGTCTCCAAACTTGCGGTAGAACCAGACTTTAACTTTATGCGTCATCACCGCGTAAGCGGCCATGAAGCCGGTTATCCAGAGCCAGTAGAGGGCCGGCAGCGGCACGAAGCCGAGCTTGTCGGCAAAGTGCGAATAGGGCAGGAACACGCCCACCATTATCACCATGACGGTGGCGAACACCATCGGCATGCTGGGGACGCTCTCGAAGAAGGGGATCTTCTTGGTGCGGATGATGTACACGATGAAGGTCTGCGTCAGCAGCGACTCCACGAACCAGCCGGTGTGGAAGAGCTTCTCCAGGTAAGGGCCGTCGGAGCCGCCGGTCTTGAACGCTATGCAGCCGAAGAAATAAAGCATCAGGAAGAAAGTGGCGTAATCGAACAGGGAACTGATCGGCCCCACGAACAGCATGAATTTCTTTATATTGCCGATATTCCATTTCTTGGGCTTTTTAAGATACTCGGCGTCCACGTTGTCCATCGGGATGCCGGTCTGCGAGATATCGTAAAGCAGGTTGTTCATCAGTATCTGTATCGGGAGCATGGGCAGGAAAGGCAGGAAATAACTGCCGCCCACCACGCTGAACATATTGCCGAAGTTGGAGCTGGCGCCCATCTTGATGTACTTGGTAATATTGCCGAAAACCCTGCGCCCCTCTATTATCCCCTCTTCCAGCACCATCAGGTTCTTTTCAAGCAGGATGATGTCCGCCGACTCTTTGGCCACGTCCACCGCCGTGTCGACGGAGATCCCCACGTCCGCCAGGTTAAGGGCCGGCGCGTCGTTTATGCCGTCGCCCATATACCCCACCACGTGCCCGGCCTTCTGCAGCGCGGCGATGATCTGCTCTTTCTGCGACGGGGAAAGGCGCGCGAAGACGGTATGCTTTTCGGCCGCGGCCGCCACGCCGGCCTCGTCCAGCGCCGCCAGCTGCCCGCCGGTTATGACATTATCGGACTTCAGCCCCACGTCGCCGCAGATCTTCTGCGTGACCAGTTCGTTGTCACCGGTAAGTATCTTTATGTCCACGCCCATCTTGGCGAGGCCCGCCAGCGCCTTGGCGGCCGAATCCTTGGGCGGGTCGAAGAAGGCGAGGTACCCGAGCAGCACCAGGTCGCTTTCGTCATGCACGCCGAAAACCGTCTTGTCTTTGGGGAATTCCTTGTAGGCCACCGCCAGCACCCGGTAGCCGTTCTTGGAAAGGCGCTCGTACTCCTCCATCAGGTCGCGCTTCATCACGTCTATGAGCGGCAGCACCTCGTCGTCCAGCTGGCAGGAGCCGCAGGCACTGTAGATGTCCTCCACTGAGCCCTTGGTTATCATCACATGGGAGTCTTCGTACTCTATTATGACCGACATGCGCTTGCGCTGGAAGTCGAACGGGATCTCGTCCACCTTTTTACAGGTCTTCTCCACGTCCAGCTCCGTGTGCGAGAGGATGGAGCGGTCCAGGAGGTTGCGCAGGCCGGTCTGGTAATAGCTGTTCATGTAGGCGTAGCGCAGCACGTCCTCGCTGGCGCGGTTGGTCACGTCCACGAACTTTTCCAGCACTATCTGGTCCTGCGTTATGGTGCCCGTCTTATCCGTGCAGAGAATGTCTATAGCGCCGAAATTCTGGATGGAGTTCAGCCGCTTCACTATCACTTTCTTCTTCGACATCACCAGGGCGCCCTTGGAAAGGTTCACGGTGAGTATCATGGGCAGCATTTCCGGGGTCAGGCCGACCGCCACCGACATGGCGAACAGCAGCGCCTCCACCCAGTTGCCCTTGGTAAGCCCCACTATCAGGAACACGCAGCTGACCATCACCACCATGAAACGGATCATCAGCCAGGTGAAGTCCTGTATGCCCTTATCAAAGCTGGTAGACCCCTTTTCCCCGGCGAGCTTGGCGGAGATGGAGCCCAGGTAGGTGCGCTCGCCGGTGTTAACGGCCACGCCGCGCGCCGCGCCGCTCACCACGTAGCTGCCCTGGAAACAGGCGTTAGGGAGTTCTATTATGTTCTTGGGGGCGGGGCCGGGCAGCTCGGCGGTCTTTTCTATAGGCATGGATTCGCCGGTGAGCGCCGACTGGCTGAGGAAAAAGTCCTTGGCCGAAACCAGACGGAGGTCGGCGGGAATAATGGCTCCCGCGTGGAGGACCACCATATCCCCAGGGACCAGCTCCACCATGGGGATCTCGGTTTCCTTCCCCTCCCGGATGACCAGCGTATTGGACTGCACCATCTTCTGCAGGGCTTCCACGGCCTTGCCGGAGCGGGTCTCCTGCACGTAGGACAGGATGACGCTCAGGAAAACCATCCCCCCCACTACCACGGCGGAACGGGTATCGCCCATCCAGAGCGAGATGCCGCCTATCAACAGCAGCTGTATGGCAAGCGGGTTCCTGAAGCGGTTCAGGATCTCAAAGACGAAGAACTTTTTTTCTTTTTTGGAGAGCGCGTTAAAACCGTAATTTTCGCGGGCCGCCTTCACGCGCGCGCCGTTCAGGCCGTCCCTTGAGGTAGCTAGCTCCTCCAGGGCCTTCTCCGGGGGCAGCGAACAGATGTTCAGCAGCTTGGTGTCGTTCTCGGACAGCACGGCCGCCTGGGATTTTACGCCCTGCCTTACCAGGGACGGTACCAGCTTGGTGAATGAAAATCGCATAGTAGAATTATATTCCTTTACCGCTCGCGCACACAATTCAAATTTAATCCAAATAAACCCGGAGGGCGCCCCGCCGCCCCCGCGATTTTATATAATCTATTTTCGCCCGCCAAAGCCGGCTGCGGCACATGGAGAGGTGTGTGAGCGGTTGAAACAGCAGGTCTCGAAAACCTGTAAGGGTCAAACCTTCGAGGGTTCGAATCCCTCCCTCTCCGAACTTTTTTGCTTTTTAAAAAATCGGAATTAAAATTTAAATTTTCTGCGCGCGCAGAATTAAAATTAAATATAAATTCCCAAGGCTTTTTGAACTCGACGGAAAGCCGCCGCCTGCCTATACGGAAGTTCGAACCGATCTTTTTCAACTTTTCCCTGTTTTCCTCCGCTTTTCCGCTCTCCGCCAGTTCTCCGACGTGAACCGCCTCGCGGTATAACTCTATTTCCGGTTCGAACCGATTGGCTCCCTGCCGGGCAAAAGCTGCGAGTTTGTTTTCAATTTCCTTTTTATCATTTACCAATTGGGCTTTACGCTCAGCGTACTCGGACTGTGTAAGGTGGCCCTGTAGTACCAAATCCAGCAACTTGCCCAATTGGTCTGTAAGGATAAACAAGTTATCTCGCAGCTTTTGCCGGGCACTCTCCCCGGCCTGGGCCAATGCGGCTCGTTCCTTCTCCGCTATCAGGATGAGCCCATTGGCC
>JAJZVJ010000273.1 GCA_021845705.1 bacterium | reverse complement strand
GGGGTGGAACTGGGAGACACGCGCTTTGGAGGGGCGTGGGCCGAACGGGGTGGGGGTTCGATTCCCGCCGCGGGCAGATGTGTTCAGGCGGGGGGGAGCCCCGCAACGGGCGGGGCCCCATGCCCCGCTTTTTTTATGTTAGCCAAATATTTCAAGCCTTCCCTGCTTAAAGAGATCGCCGAAGCCGCCGGGACCCCGGTCTACGTGTATTCCAAAGCCGTTTTCCTTAAGCAGATAGCCTCCTATGAAAAGGCTTTCCGCGGCGTGGACCCGCTGTTCTGCTACGCCATGAAGGCCAATTCCAGCCGGGCGCTGTGCGCGCTGGCGGCCGGCGGGGGCTGGGGCGCGGACGTGGTAAGCGGCGGGGAACTGTACCGGGCGCTGAAAGCGGGGTTCGAACCGGGCAAGATCATTTTCTCCGGCGTGGGGAAGGACCAGGCCGAGCTGGAGTACGCCCTCAGGTCCGGGATACTTTTTATTAACGCCGAGTCGTTCGAGGAGGTGCTGGGGCTTGAGCGGGCGGCGGCCAGGCTCAAGCTTAAAGCGCCGGTCTCGCTGCGGATAAACCCCGACGTGGACCCTCATACCCATAAATACATCACCACCGGCAAACTGGGCAGCAAGTTCGGCGTCACTTTCGAGGAGGCGGAAAAGATCTACCGCTACGCCGCCGAGTCGGAACATTTGAACCCCGTAGGCGCGCATTTCCACATAGGTTCACAGGTTTATTCCGCCGGGCCCTACGCCCTGGCCGCCCGCCGGCTGGCCGCGTTCATGCTTAAACTCGCGGCCCGCGGGGTCGGCCTTAAATACGCGGACGTCGGCGGCGGCTGGGGGGCGCGCGAGGGCGCTGAGATGCCCGACCCGGCGCCGCTCGCCGCGGCGGTGGACGGCGTGTTCGGCGGGACCGGGCTTAAAGTCATCCTGGAGCCGGGGCGCTCCGTGGCCGCGCCCTCCGGGCTGCTGCTGACGCGCGTAGTTTACCGCAAGCGCGGCGGGCGCAAGAATTTCCTGATAGCGGACGCGGCTATGAACGATCTGATAAGGCCCGCCCTGTACGGTTCGCGCCACCCGGTGGCGCTGGTAGGCCCGGGCCGCGGCGCCGAAAAGGTTTACGACATAGTAGGGCCCGTCTGCGAAAGCGGGGATTTCCTGGCCGAGGGCGTCCGCCTGCGCGAACCGGAGGCCGGCCGGCTGCTTGCGGTCTATTCGGCAGGGGCTTACGGGTTCTCAATGAGCTCGCAGTACAACTCCCGCCCCCGCGCCGCCGAGGCGCTTATAACCGGGGCGCGCTCCTGGCGGCTTATCCGCCGCCGGGAAACCTATAAAGACCTGGTGGCCGCGGAACTCTGATACTCCATCGGACCGGTCCCGGCAATAAAAACGCCCCGTTAAAGGGGCGTTTTTTATATGCCGGCAAGGTCAGGGTTTGGCCAGGTATTGAAGCAGTTGGTTAAGGCTGCGCCGCTGGGCCGGGTTCGGGGACTGGGGGTCTGCCGGCACGCCGGGGAGCGGCGACGGGGTAAAAATCAGGTCCCTCAACAGGCCTTTTTTCGCGTAGAGGTCGTCTCCCGGGCAGTCGGTGGGGCCCAGGTCGCGGTGCGCGTAAAAGCTGCTGACCGGGACTTCGTAGGTGTCTTTTAGATAGCGCCCTATAGCGACGAACGAATCCTGGGCGGCTTTAGTGAAAACATTGTGCACAGGGGGGGCGTAACTGCCCATGATGGAGATGCCGATATTGCCGGTATTATGGTTCTTCACGTGGGCGCCCAGCGCTTTTATGGGGCGGCCCTCGAAGATATTCCCGGCCGGGTCTATAAGGAAGTGGTAGGCTATGTCTATCCACCCGCGGCCGTTCTGGTGGAAATCCTGTATGAACTGCATTTCCTCCACGGCCTTCTCGTAGGTCTCGGGATAATGCGACTGGGTATGGTGCAGGGTAAAAAATTTAGGCTCATGCGGCGTGTAAGCCTCCGTAGGCGGGGCGGCCTTCCAGTCGGCGCGGCGTATCACTTTGAACGGGGCGTCCGCGGGGAGGAAGAGCGCGGGGTCCGGCACATAGGGGACGCCCGTTCCCTGCGGCGGCCCTTCCTTGCTCTCCGCGGCTACAAAAAGTTCCGTTTCGTAAATGGTCAGCGCGGAGCCGGTTTTCAGCCCGGCGTTTATAACGGCGAACCTGAGCGGCCGGCGGGACAAGGGCACCCGGTATCTTGCCCAGAAACGCCCGGAGGGCAGGCGGTGAAAGGCTTCGCTGCGGTAACTCGCGGCGGCAGGTGCGGAGGCGTCGCCCGTCTCCAGGTCCACCCGTATTCCGGCATCCGGCATTTCGCCCTGTATAAGGACGGAGTCGTACGCCGCGGCAGGGACTTCGCTTAAGGGGGTCCTGAAAAATACGTCCCCTTCTTTAGCGCCGGCCGGAAGTTTTACCTCTATCGGGTAGAGCAGGCTGGCGAATTTGGCGGCGTTCTCGTCCGCGGCCGCGGAAAGGGCGAAGGACGCGGAGAGGCATAGCGCGGCGAACATGGTTCTGGGTTTGATCCGCATACATCTATTATATATGAGAAAGCGGGGATTTTAAAGGGGTACATGACCGGGGACGGGGAAGGCGGGACGGATACGCGTCAGCCCGGCCGGCCGCCGCGCCGTGAAGAAGCGGCTTCCTCGAATACGGAGCACGTGGCCGCGGCGAAGGCCTCCGGCGAAAAATCGCGCGCGGCGCGGGCGCGGTTCTCTTCTCCAAGCGCTTTTATCTTTTCCGGGGCTGAAAGCAGCGCGGAGAGCGCGGTCGCGAGGGCGCCGTGATCTCCGGGGGGGACGCGCCATTGCGCGCCGGCGAATTCGGGCAGGCTCCCGGCGGAAGTAGAGACGAGCGCGCGCCCGGCCGCAAGCCATTCCAGCGCGGCGCGGGAAACCGCCTCGCTGCCCAGCGAGGCTATCACTCCTATATCGCAGGCCGACATGAATTCGAAGGGCCCTTCCACGCGGCCTTGAAAGACCACGCTGCCCCGGATACGCAGGCCGTCGGCCAGCTTTTGCAGGGTGGAGTATTTTAGATTGGCCTCGTAGCCGGCTATGTGGAATTCCGCCTTGACCCCGGCGCTCAGGAGTTCCGCGGCCGCCCGCAGGAACACAGCGTGCCCCTTAACCGGGTCCAGGCGGCCCAGCAGTCCCACTTTAAGCGGCGCCGCAGCGGCGGGCGGGCGGTAGCCGGGAAGGGCGATCCCCTGGCGTATCGTGCTGAGGCGGGAGCTGTCCAGCCCGGCGGCGGCGTAAAGCCCGGCGATGTAGCCGGAGGCGGAGATGGTCTTGTGCACCCTGGAAAAAGTGAAGCCGGCCGAAGGCGGCCTTGCGTCGGCCTTTACCCGGATAAGGGGCAGCCCCAGCAGGCAGGCCAGGGTCTGGGTCCTGCCGGTATGGGCGCATATTACGTCGGCATGTTCCGCTTTTGCGGCCGCGCGCAGGCGCCAGGCCGCGAGCGGCAGGCGCAGGTGCTGTTTGCGGTCCGGCAGCGGATAGGCTTTAAAGCCCTCTTTCCCGGCGAAAGCCATGGCGGCGCTGCCCTCCGGGCAGGCAAAGGCCACGGTGTGTCCGGCGGCGCGCAGGGCCCTGGCCTGGTCGAATGCGTAGGCCGCGAGCCCGCTGTTCCAGGGGATGTCTATCGCGCTCAGTATCTTCAGCGGCTGTCCCATAGTGAATGACCCGGCCTAAATTTTCCTTCCCTTTTTCATGTATATCAGGGCCGCCGTCATTACGTTGCGGAAATCCATGAAAGCCGTTTTGAAGCCTTCCTTCCCGTCCAGGAAGCCGAACTTCATGACGAAGTTGGTGAGGAACAGGGTGAAAGGCCGGAGCAGGATAAGAAGACGGTTCTTTTTTTTCAGCGCGTAGGACCTGGCCAGCATCTCGCCGTAAAAGACCAGTTTCCGGTCGATGTAGTCCTGCGACACGCAGGGGTAGTGGTTGAAGGGCTGTTTCAGGCGGGAGACCCTGCCCTCCGCCTCGAGGCGCTCGTGCACCGGCAGCGGCACGAAGCGGGCTTTGCCGCGCCTGAAGAGGCGCAGCTGGTTGTCCGGGTACTTGCCGCCGTGCCTGAGCCAGCGGCCGAAATAAAAATTCCTGCGCGGGATCTTGAAGGCGGCGGCGGCGGTTTCCCGCGCCAGCGCGGCCCTTATCTCGTCTTTGAGCTGCGGCCGTATCTCCTCGTCGGCGTCCAGCACGAATACCCAGTCCGAGGACGCCTGGTCTATAGCGAACTGCTTATTCACGTAAACGGCGGTGCTGTTGGGCCTGGAGAACAGCTTTACGCGGAACCCCGCCG
>JAJZVJ010000272.1 GCA_021845705.1 bacterium | reverse complement strand
CTCCGCAGGAGCATTTACAGGGCCGACTCCAGGGAGAAGCCGGTGCGGCTGGCGGAAAACCTGCCGCCGAAAATAATGCTGGCCCTTTCGGAGCTTAAAGCCATCTACCCCGGGGTCGACATCATAGTGGAAGCCAGGCGCTACTATCCTTTCGGCGCTTACCTGAGCCACCTGGTGGGCTATATAGGCAGGATGGACAACCGGGACTGGGCGGCGCGCTCTAAAGACAAGAATTATTCCATGGATTCGCGGCTGGGCAAGGCGGGCCTCGAACAGATGTACGAGAGAGAGCTCAAAGGCAAGGACGGGGGCATATACCTGGAAGTAGACTCGCGGGGAAGGCTCAACAGGGTGCTGGAGAGCCGCAAGTGGATCCCCGGTGCCGATATTTTCCTGACGGTGGACTCCAAGGCGCAGGCGGCGGCCGAGGAAGGACTTAAAAAATCCATAAGCGGCAAAGGCGCGGTGGTGGCGTTGGACCCGCGCAGCGGCGCTATAATCGCTTTCGCCTCCGCGCCGGATTACGACCCGAACATGTTCGTGATGTCGGGCTCGGAAAAAGAAGGGCTGCCGGCGGGGAAGATACTCCCGGAATTTAACGTGGCGCTGCAGGGCACCTACCCGCCCGGCTCCATCTTCAAGATAATCACCTCCGCCGCGGTGCTGGAGTCGGGGCGCGTAAGCCCCGACGAGAAATTCAACTGCCCCGGCTACTACGACGCCGGCAGCCGCGTTTTCAAGTGCTGGCAGAAGAAAGGGCACGGACAGGTGGATTTTATACAGGGCCTGGCCAACTCCTGCGACGTTTATTTTTACAACACCGGGGTTCGCGCCGGGGCGCTGGCCATAGAACAATTTTCGAGGGCTTTCCGGCTCGGGGTAGTTTCCGGCATACCGTTGCCCGGGGAAAAACCGGGGAACGTGTTCGGCCCGAGCCTGCGCGCCGCGAAAAAAAGCTACTGGTTCATTGGCGATACCCTTAACCTGGCCATAGGCCAGGGGGAAACCCTCGTGACGCCGATACAGGCGGCCGGGATCATAGCGGCCGTGGCCAACGGCGGCGTTTTCCACCGGCCCTACTATGTGGACCGGATAGTGAGAAGCGACGGCCAGCTGGTTTACCAGGGCAAGGCCGAGACGATGGGCCGGGTGAAGCTGAAGGACAGCACCTGGGCGCTTATCCGGGAGGGGCTGCGCAGCGTGGTCCTGGAGGGTACCGCCAAGTCGGCAAAGATAGAGGGCGCTGAAATTTACGGCAAGACCGGCACGGCGCAGAACCCGCAGGGCAAGGACCACGCCTGGTTCGTGGCTTACGCCACCATTAACAACGAACCTTCTAAAATAGCCGTAGCCGTGCTGGTAGAGCACGGCGAGCACGGGGCCTCCGCCGCCGTGCCAATAGCCAAAGCGGTGATAGAGGCGGCGCTTCGTTCGGAGCTTCCGGGCAAGGGCAAGGCCGCCCCGGCCGGCCCCCTGCCGCTCGGCCCGAAACCGCCGCCGTCCCCGGCCGTCCCCGAGGGGAGCGTAATATGATCTTTACCCCGCAGGGCGGGCTTAAAAAGAACAGGATAGACTGGGCCCTTTTCCTGGCCGGGCTGATCCTGCTGGCCGTGGGGACCGTCGCAATTTTTTCCTCGGTGTCGGTGCTGCCCGGGCAGGCGCATATAATCAGGGTGCAGCTCCTCGCCATACCGCTGGGCCTGCTATTCTTCGGGGCGGCCTGGAGCCTTAACTACCAGATCTACCAGGACCAGTGGAAATTCGTATACGGTTTTATACTCGCTATCCTGGCCGGGGTCCTGCTCTTCGGCGTGGTGGACAAGGGCGCCCGGTCCTGGTACCGCCTGCCTTTCTTTTCCGTGCAGCCTTCCGAATTCGCCAGGATAGGCCTGATACTTGTGCTGGCGAATTTTTTGGACAAGCGGATAGGCAAAATCAAGGAACTGCAGACGGTCCTGGGGGCGTTCGCCCTGTGCGTCCCCGTATTCCTGCTGCTCATAAAACAGCCGGACTTCTCGGCCATACTTATCACTTTCCCGGTCGCCCTGATCATGCTGTACGCCGCCGGAGCCAGCCTTTTCCACCTGGCCATTATAATGGGCTACGCCGCTATTTCCGCGCTCTTCCCCATCCTCTGGAGCATAATCACGCTTACTCCGGAGCTTCTTGATAACGCCCTGGTAAGCTACTTCTTCCACCTGTCGGATTCCTGGCTGAGCGCCGGAACCTTCATGGCCGCCGTGGTCTTCGGCGCCTGGCTGCTGTGGCGGCTTTCGGTACGGCTTTACGCCAACGTCTCCGGCATCTATTTCGCCGGCGCGGCGCTGGTGCTGATACTGGGTTTTTTCTCCGGCATGCTGGTAAAGCACCAGATGAAGGATTACCAGCAGAAACGGCTGGAAGTCTTCCTCTCCCCGGAGACGGACCCGCGCGGGGCCGGCTACAACCTGCTGCAGGCCCGCATAGCCATAGGCTCGGGGGGCATACTGGGCCGCGGGGTTTTCTCGGGCACGCAGTCCAGGCTTGGTTTCGTGCCGGAGCGGCATACGGACTTCATCCTGGCCGTGGTAGGGGAGGAGCTTGGCTTCTGGGGAATGCTCCTGGTCACCGGGCTTTACGTGCTGATGATGCGCAGGATAATGGAAGGCGCGCGTCTGGCGCGCGACCGCTTCGGCTACCTGGTGAACTGCGGGATCTTCGGCATGTTCCTGGTCTATTTCTGCATAAATTTCGGCATGCTGCTCGGGCTGTCCCCGGTGGCGGGAGTTCCGCTCCCGCTGGTTTCCTACGGCGGCTCAAACCTGGTGGCCACGCTGATGGCGCTGGGCATAGCGGAATCCGTGTATTCGCGGAGGTACGCGCTGGTGTAGGGCGGGAGAGGCGGGGTCCGTGAAAAGCTTTTTTTATTCTGTCGGCTGAATCGAGGCGCATACTTTAAATTATGAACGAAGGACCAAGATCCAGGATACGCCTGAAGTTTTCCAGGCTCGCTGCGGCGAAGGACCTGAGCCATCTGGAGCAGATAAAGATACTGCGCGCCAGGGCGGCGGCCAGCGGGCTTAAGTTCTGCCCGGCAGCGGGCGGCAAGCTGCTGCCCCGCATGGCCTTCGGGCCGGCGGTGTCGGTGGGACATGAAAGCAATTGCGAATACGCCGACCTTTACCTTGAGGAGTTCGTCAGGGAGGCTGCGGCGGCGGAAAAATTCCAGCCCATGGACGACGGGCTCTTCAGGCTGGTCTCGGCGCGCAGGATCCCGGTGTTCTTCCCTTCCATAGAGGCGGCCGTGAACGCTGCGGAGTATTTCATGGAGGCGGAATTCCCGGCCGGTTTCTCGCAGGCCGCGGTGGACGCGTTCATGGCGCTTAAGAACGTGGCTTACGAGAAGGTAAAAGCTTCGGGGGAGCGCAAGACGCTGGACGCGCGGACCCCGGTGCTTTCGGCGTCGTTCGACGGCGGCAGCTCCCTGCTGAAGCTTACCCTCAGGCTGGCGCCGGGGAAGAACGTCAAGCCGGAAGCGGTAGCCGGGCTGATGTCCGGCGGCAAACCGGTTTTCAGGCGCATAGTGCGCAAGGAACTTTACTGGTTCGACTCCAGCGGGAAGCTGGAAGTATTCTAGATCAGGCTGAAGGACCAGGTCTTACAGCGCCTCAGTGTAGTGCGCTTCGGGCCGTCGGGACCTCAGAACTTTCGGAAGGAGAGCATATGGCAAACATAAAGTTTAAAAGGGAAATTTTCGCGAACACCTCGTTCGAGGAGACGCGGATAGCGATACTGGAGGACGGCAAGCTCTCGGAGCTTTTCTGGGAGCGCCGCAGCTCCGGCAACATAGTCGGCAATATTTATAAGGCCGCGGTGGAGAACGTGCTCCCCGGCATTTCCAGCGCTTTCATGAACATCGGCCTGGACAAGAACGCCTATATCTATATTTCCGACGTGCTCGGCAACCAGAAGGAGCCGATAGACAAGCTCCTGAAAAAGGGCCAGGAAGTGATGGTGCAGGTGACGAAGGACGCCATCGGCACCAAGGGCATGAAGGTGACCATGGACGTCTCCCTGCCGGGACGCTTCCTGGTGCTGACGCCTTTCCAGGAATTCGTGGGCGTCTCCAAGAATATCGAGGACGCCGAGGAGCGCAAGCGCCTCTCCGAGATCATGCGCAAGATCGCCGATACCAAGACGCTGGGCACCAAGGGATGCATAGTGCGCACCGAGGCGGAAGGCGCCACCGAAGAGGAGATGGAGCGCGAGGTGAAGTACCTGCTGCGGATGTGGGACACGGTTCAGGCCAAGTTCGACGCCTCCAGGCCGCCTGCCCTCCTTCATAAAG
>JAJZVJ010000271.1 GCA_021845705.1 bacterium | reverse complement strand
GATCTTATGTCGCGTATGAAGCCGGGTCCAGAGTAGTAGTACCTATCCAGACGCGCGCCCAGTCGCCCGCCTTAGTGGAGACCTGGTAGCCGATAGGCGTGGAAATGCCCACCTCGCCGGTGCTGTCAGTATAGACCAGCGTGGAAACCCCGAGATCTATCCAGTTAACGCCGTTCTTATACACCACGGACCCCGTGGAACCGGAAACTTCGCCGACAGATACGTACGCCGGCAGCCCGGCCAAAGAAATATTGTTGTCGTACGCGTCGGTAAGCTGCGCCGTGAGCTGCTGCACGCCGTGGTTAAGATTGGTGCCGGCCGGGACCTCTACGTCCTGCGTGGGATTGACGCGGTAGATCATCGGGGGACCCGGCATTATGTACATGTTCAGCGCCGGGGTAACGCTGATGTTCTGGTCCAGCGAGTCGTGCGCCCCTATGGTGTCAGGGCCGGCCTTCTTCAGTTTGAACCAGTTCGCCAGGTCCTTCACGCCGTAATCGGTGGAGTAATAGGCGGTGGAGGCCTGCGCCAGGAACGGGTCCTGTATCGAGTTCACCTGGTCGGTAACCGCGAAGGTGGCGGTACCCAGGTAGACGTTGGGGCCGGTTGAGCAGATGTTGCCGTAAGCGTCGTCAACATAGAGTTTAGCCGAGAAGAACTCGCCGGCCACCACGGTAGTGGAAGGCACCACATAATACATGCCGACCGCGGGCCCGGGGTTGACCGTAAGGGTGGAGATCCCAGACTGGTAATTTGCGGCTGAGGCGGCGGTAGTGGCGGCCAGCACGGTATAGGTGCTGATAGAAGTGCGCGCGTCTATGGAGAATACGGCGCTGCCGTTGGAAAGGGTCTGGGCGGCCGGCGAAGAGGTCTTGCTGTCGCCGGGCAGCGATATCCTTACATCGGGCATGACCGCTATAGGATTGGTGTCCTTAGCGGAACCTGAAGCCTCGCTAGCCCTGTTAAAGAACATATCGGTCAGGTACACATTGGCGAAGAGGGCCCCGGTGCCTATAGTGTACTGGGACGGCGGGCCGCTGCGTCCGGGCAGGAACGACGGGGAGGGAGTATTGCGGCAGGGAGGGTTAGTTGCGCATTTGCCCTCCACAAGGGCCTGCCCCGGCAGCACCACTTCGAGCCGCACCGCGGTGGAGGCGTAAACCTTGAAGGAATCCTTGGCGGCCGCGTCGTCGTTGCGGCAGATCCCGCCGCCGTTCCCGAAACAAGCGTAGTTATCCGCGGCGTCCACGGGGTACGCTTTGACCGAAGAGGAATTGGACCGCGTAACCAGGTTCAGGGGAACCTGCAGCGTACCGTAGTTCAGGGGAGAGCTGCTGCCGTCTATGTCGTAGATATCCGAGCTCATCAGGTAGACGGTGGGGCCGACCGACAGGTCACGGTAGACGTTCATATAGCGGTCCACAAGGTTCACGGTGGCGCTAAAGCCGGTGCCGGCGGTCTGCGTGGAGACGCCGGCCACCTTCCCGCCGGACGGGTAGTTGCCGGAACCGGGCACGGCCAGCTCCCCGGGCAGGATCAGCTGGAGACCTACGGGATCGGCCGCCTTCACGGTAAAGGTGGAGGATTCGGGATCGTCGGAGAGGCCGGAGCCGCCGAAGTCGGAAGCGGTCAGGTACTGGGTGGCCGCGGTGTGTATGTTCACATAGATCAGGCCCGTTTTACCCGAGCCGGTATCTATGGCGGCCGTGCTGACGGCGGGCGCCCAGGTGTCGGTGGTTTTAACTATAACATCCGCGGGCCTGCCGGGCACAAGGTTGAAATAATCGTCGACCACGCCTACCTGCACCGCAAAGTCGGTGCCGGCCGTCTGGACCAACGGCGTCCCCTTGCGCCCGTCAGGGGAGGGCTGGTCGAAAACCTCGCCGGGCAGTTTCAGCACCAGGCGCTTCGGAACCCCGGGAGCTACGCTTATGGCGGTGGCTATATCCTGGCTCAGGGTGGGCCCTCCCGGCAGTCCCGGCGCAACGGTTTCGGCGGTAAGTATCGTGGTGCCCGCGCGTATAGGGGTGACCGTGAAAGTGGCGGAGCCGGTCGCCACCTGGGAAGACGGGACCACGATAGCCTGGGGGTCGTCCGCCAGCAGCCTTATCTGCTGGCTCGCTCCCGGGGTGAGGTTCCAGAAGGAGTCGGTAAGGTCCACCGTGACCGTGAAGGGGAAGCCGGCCTGCTGGGCGTCCGCGGTACCGGTGCGTCCGTTGCCGGTAGAACCCGCCACCCGGCTTTCTCCGGGGACCAGGGCGCGCAGCCTGGTAGGGGTGAACGGGCTAAGCAGGAAGCCGCCGCTGACGGTGGTACCCAGCGTTCCGCTCTGGTCCGCAACGGTAATAGTGCGCGCCCCGGCCGTGCGCAGGCTGATATTGCTTATGGTGGCGCTGCCCGAAGTCATGCCATAGTTGCCGATCACCCCGAAGAACGGGTCGTTGGCGGTTACATGCATGGTATTAGTCAGAGTAGCGGAGGAAACCCTGTTATAGCGCGAATCGGCCGCGTAAACCTGCGCGTTAAAGTATATCCCGGCGGTCTGGGTGGAGATGCTCCCGTCCACGCCGTACGGAGGGACCACTTTACCCGGAACCAGGTACTGGGTGGGCAGAAGGACTATCAGGCGGGAGGCCGCGCCCGGGACTACGGTTATCCCGGAATCCGTACCCGTGGAAAGTTTGGGGGTAATACTGTCGAAGTCGCCGGCGTCTATGACCAGGTTCGAAGTGGCGGCGCTGGGCACGAAGCCGGTTATATCCGCCACGCCGTTGGCGAGCGACTGCTCCGGAGGCATCACGGCGTAAATATCGTTGGAGTAAAGTCTGACTTTCCGGTCGTACGTGGTGGAGAGGTTGCCGAAAACGTCAACGGCGTGAACGGAAATGGTATAGGTGGTCCCGGCCGTAAGCGGGCCGGCGGTCCCGGTCTTCCCGGCCCCGACGCCCTCGGCCGCGGCCTCGTTCGGAACCAGCAGCAGAAGGTTCCGGGCCGGAGCGGGGTTCACTACAAGCCCCGTTACCGTGTCCGTGCTGAAGCTGGTACCGGTAAGGCCCGTATCCGCCACCCGGACCGAGAGGCCCGGGGCCAGGTCGCGGGTCACGGGAACTACGCTGAAGCTGGTGGTTCCCCCTATCAGGCTCTTCTGCTGGAACGGATACGGGGGCATGCCGCGCAGCTGTATGTTCGGGTCGTTAAGGAAATCCAGCTGTACCAGCGGCGTATTGGAGGAAACCGCGAGGAAAGGCGTGGTCCCCTTCACCACGTTGTAATAATCGTCCACCAGGTAGACCGTCATCTGGGTCGTCGACCCGGCGGTCAGCTGGTCTTTGGTCCCAGCCTTCCCCCCCGTTGACGGGTTGGCGCCGTAAGGCGGCAGCCCCGGCACCAGCGACTGCCCTGACGGGACAAGGTGCAGTTTGACCGGACGGTTCCACCAGACCGTGGCCGGGTCAGGCGTAAAATACACGGACGTGGCCGGCGGCAGCGAAGTGCTCTCGGCCCTTAGAATTTGGGTCGAAGCCACCACCGGAGTGAAGATGAAGGCGGTGGCGCCCGACACGAGCGTTTGGGAGGAAGGGTTAATATCGTAGCTGTCCGTCGGTATAGACGCGGCGACCTTGAAAGCGGCGGTAAGGTCGGTGTTATAGTAGGGGTCCACGCCGTATATCACGGCCTGGAAAGTGGCGCCGGCAAGAAGCGGTGAAGGCGGGTCCTTCTTTCCGAAAGGCTGCACGTCCCACTTTCCCTGCACCCGGGTTTCGCCGGGAAAGAGGGCCAGCAGGCGGTCAGCCGTCTGCGCTACTATCGGCACGTTGGAGGACGGGTTGCGCGAGTTTGTATATAAACCCTGCCCCACGGCAGAAACGCTCCAGCCGGCGGGCGAAGCGGAAACCATGGTCATATGGATGGTGGTCGAACCCACAAAATCCACATAGCCGTCGGGCGAGAGGCTGTCGTTGTTCGGGTCGGTATCGGCCACCCAGACGTGCGCGGCCGAAGAAACCACAAGGTTCCAGAACGGGTCTGTGACCTGTAGAAGGAACGGCACGTTGGAACCTGCCGGCGTGGTGCGCGGCGTGCCGGTGCTGCCTTCCACCCCGGATTCGGTGCGCCCCGGGGCGGGAAGCTGGCCGGCGGGGTCGAAGTCGGCTATGACCTGAATGCGGTCCGCAGCGGCCGGGCTGACGGTCACACCGCGCGAGCCGAAAATGGCGGGCGCGTCGCGGTCCTCTTCGCGCAGGGTGCGCGCGCCGGCCTTGCGGAGCATCAGCGGGAATACCTTTTCTCCGTAATCACCGCGCCGGAAGTCGTATTGTATCGCCAGAC